>NZ_CAJHBN010000004.1:0-250541 GCF_904846655.1 Psychrobacter sp. NC44
GAATAAATACTATACTAATAGAATATTTTATAAATTTATTTTTCAATATTTTCACTAACCTACTTTAGATGTATAAAAATAATATTATTTAAAGCATTAATATCAAATACTTACGATTAAATTTTGAGTATATTAAAAACTTGGCACACCCTTAGCATTATATAAAGTAAGCATCATCTTTCATAATAAACAAACTTTGCACTGCTAAGGACAACGACATGCAACCAACCACTCATAACATCATTCAAGACGGCGGAACGCCTATCAGACTTTGGACCAAGGGCGTGCCTGTTGATCCAAAAGCGCACGACCAATTGATCAAAGCATCAAAAATGCCGTTTGTATATAAATGGCTTGCGGTGATGCCCGATGTACATGTCGGTATTGGTGCAACTATTGGTACCGTACTGCCCACCAAAGAAGCGATTATTCCGGCAGCCGTTGGCGTCGATATCGGCTGCGGAATGATGGCTGTACAAACCACCCTAACCGCAAACGATTTGCCAGATAGCTTGCTTGGTCTGCGTACCGAACTAGAAAAAGCCATTCCACATGGTCGTAGTAAAACGCGTGGTCGCGGGTCACGCCGTGATGTTGGCGCATGGGCAAACCCTGATGATACCGTAATGAACGGTTGGGGAACGCTGGTTGATGACTTTAATTATATAACCCAAAAGCACCCTCGCCTAAAAAATACCAATAACCTTAATCATTTGGGTACGCTGGGTACGGGGAATCATTTCGTCGAGGTGTGCCTTGATGAAACTGACCAAGTTTGGATCATGCTGCACTCAGGCTCACGCGGTGTGGGTAATGCCATTGGTCGCTACTTTATTGAGCTGGCACGTGAGGACATGCGCAAGTGGTTTATCAACTTGCCAGATAAAGATTTGGCCTACTTTGCCGAGGGTACAGAGCATTTCGATGACTATTGGTTTGCGGTGGGTTGGGCGCAGCGTTTTGCCTTTAAAAACCGTGAAATCATGATGGAAAAAGCCATCAAAGCGCTACGCCAAATCATACCTAAGCCGTTTGATGCAGCCGTAAAAGCGGTGAACTGTCATCATAACTATGTGGAAAAAGAGCAACATTATGGCGAGGAAGTATTTGTGACCCGCAAAGGTGCTGTCCGTGCCCGCGTTGGTGAGTACGGCATCATTCCGGGGTCAATGGGTGCCAAATCGTTCATCGTGCGCGGTAAAGGGAATGAAGAATCGTTTTGCTCTTGCTCACATGGTGCAGGTCGTATCATGTCACGTACCGAGGCGAAAAAGGTATTTACGGTCGCCGATCAAATCGCGCAGACCGAGGGCGTAGAATGCCGAAAGGACGCGGATGTGATTGATGAGATTCCAGCGGCTTATAAAAATATTGATGACGTGATGCAAGCACAAAGTGATTTGGTAGAAGTGGTACATACCTTGCGTCAGGTGGTTTGTGTTAAAGGATAGGTAGGAACTATTATTTTCTAATATCACAAGGATAAAATTATGGAAGATTCCATCCAGTCTAAGCTTATATATACAAACTTGCAGTTAGATAATGCATCTGAAATGATTAATAAAGGGCAGTTTGAACAAAGCTATAAGTTATGCTTATATTTAAAGGAGCTTCTAGAAAAAGTCCATGATCTCAGTGACCCTAGTTTTTCCTACGCATTTTTTAGACTTGCTGGACTATTTGTTGATTTAGGTAATAGGGATTCCAACCTAGAGTCTTCTCAAATCGGATTGGAAATAATGGAGTCTAATAGCTTTGAACACTGTTTAACTCGTGATAGTTATTACTACTGCTTAGCAAACGCTAAAGGTAATTTGACTCAAAGTGATTCCAATAACTACTGTAAAACTGATGTCAGTAAGATAGAAAGATTTTCAGAAGTAGGGTCATTACTTCTCAAAGCAACTATGATTCGTAGAAAAAATAAAGATGTTTTGTCGCCACAGGTTATGGTTAATATGGGAATAAATCTATATCTGCAGTATAGATTTTCAGAAGCATTAAGTTTGTTTGACAAGGTCAATTGTATGGGATTAGACATTCCAGAATCTTGGGTAAATCGCAGTGAATGTTTAGCACTATTAAATCAGATTACAGAAGTATTCTCGATCCAACAATATAAAGAGGTAGCTCAAGGCTATTATCATGCTAGTGTTTCGAGTGAATTTCCTTATGACTGGCAAAATAACTTTTTCAATAAGGCTAAACACACGAAAAAAGAGATCGAAGATTATTGTTTGGATTTGGGTATAGATATAGAAGATGACAAACATTTAGACGAACAGGAATATCAATATTTGTCAGAATATCGTAGATGGTGTTTAGATAATTTTTTAAGCCTTAGTGAACATGGTTTATATTGTAAGTGTCATGGAAGTGCGCGTGATAACTTGAATATCCCAGTGCCCACTAGAGCAGTTGCTGGAGATTTTATATTACCGATGGAGAAGGTACTAAATAGGCTTAAATCCGAATTTGGTCTTGCCAGATTAATGTTGTATGAACATCAATCTGATAAGAAAGATAACGATATTGACGATGATGCTTGCTATGCGGAGCTATATGACAACGAGCTGCTAGGAACAAACATCGAAAAGCTTCGTACTGCTTTTCGAATTTGCTTTGGTATACTAGATAAGATAGGTAATGCCATTGCTTTGTTGTTTGATTTACAACTTAAAACCAATAAAGGTAAAGTCAGGCCCTCATACTTTCATACCTTTTGGGAACTTGAAAACGAAGACAGACGTCAAAAGTTCGAAGCTTATGATAATGAAGGTTTGATTGGTTTATATAGCATAGCTTGTGATTTAAATCACAAGCTAGAAGGTGAGCTTAGTTTTTACAAGCAGTGGCGAAATGCCTTGGAGCATAGTTTTGTATTTGTTTATGAGAATGAAAAACCTGAAGATATTGAAACCTCATTAGCCTATTATGAAGAACCAGTTTTTATTTCAGAGTCCGAATTTGTTGAGAGCGCCGAGCATGTCCTGCAATTGACACGTTCAGCCATTTTTTCCTTCGTCTTTGCAGTTAGGATCAAAGCCGAGAGGGAAGCTCTTAACAATATCCCTGATATTTTAATTCAAAATAAGTTTCTTGAACAAAAAAAATATACTTAGAAAATGAAGAATAAGAGAGTACCAAAATGAAGCTCGCAGAGGCCCTACTCATTTGCCAATAAAGATAATAAATACTCATGACTAAAACAAAGCCCAAAACCCTAAAAATCGACGGCAGTACAGGCGAAGGTGGCGGGCAAATCATTCGCACTGCCCTATCATTATCGATGCTCACAGGCACACCAATCGAGATCACCAATATTCGTGCTGGAAGAGCTAAATCTGGATTGATGCGTCAGCACTTGATGTGCGTACAAGCCTCGCAGCAAATATCAGACGCTACCGTGGCAGGTGCAGCGTTGGGTAGCTCATCGTTTCGCTTTGCACCTAATGCGATTCAATCTGGTGATTACCATTTTGATATTGGTTCAGCTGGCAGTACAAGTCTCGTGCTACAAACGCTACTCCCTGCCCTACTTTTTGCCAATACCAACACACAAACGGTATCAACCGTAACAATAAAAGGCGGCACGCACAATCCACTCGCGCCAACCACGGACTTCCTACAGCAAGCGTTCGTCCCTGCATTAGCGAAATTGGGTATGCACGTGGGTATCGAATGCGTGCAAGCAGGGTTTGCGCCTATTGGTGGCGGCATGATTAAAGCGACGATAACGCCATTTATGCGCCGTGCGAATACGCCACCCTTACAGCTAACCAAGCGTGGAGAGCTTATCGGCATAGAGCTGGCTGCGAATACATTAAATTTAGAATACGATATTTGCAAACGTGAGCTTGCCAGTGCTCAAGCATCATTGGTTGAAGCAGGTATTGATAAGACACTAATTACGACTAAAAGTTTTAAATTACAAGGTATCGGTGAAGGCAATAGCTGCTATGCACAAGTCACTCATGAGGTTTCTGACACCCGAAATCATAAAGAACATCATGCCGAGGTGTTCACTTTACTAGGAGAAAAACGCAGCTCGGCGGAAAAGATAGGTTGTCGTTTATCAGGCTTAGTCAAACGTTATGTATTTAACACCGACTCACTGGTCGATGAATACTTAACCGACCAATTACTCTTACCGTTGGCGTTGGCAGGCGGTGGCGAGTTTACCGCGCGTGTCGTTAGTAAGCACGCTGAAACCCAAGCATGGCTCATTCAGCAATTTTTGCCCGTTGAGATTCAGCTTACAGTGATCGATGAGCAGAAAACTTTGGTACAAGTTGTCTGTTAAAATCACGCCACTAGCAACATCAACAGTAGCACTCTGTTACCCAATTACTGCTATGCAGTGATATCATATGTGTATGATGTAGGCGATAAATCTGAGCGCTTTGTCAGTGTCTAACAATAATGGTCATAAGAGGGTGGTTTTTGCCCTACTCTCTCTTTGAATCATTGTCACCTTTTTAATATTTATGTATTACTGTTGAGTGTAGCCATGCCCCAATCTCGTACCAATCTAAATCCTGAACCTAAAACCAACTCTCCGTATTTGGTCGGCTTATTGCTGCGTTATAGCACCTTTGGCGCTGCTATATTAATATTTTTAGCAGGTCTACTATTGCTAAATTGGTGGTTAATTATTCTCGGTGGGTTTGGGGTATGCTTGGGGATTTATGACGTCATACAATCAAAGCATGCTATTTTGAAAAACTATCCCGTTGCCGGACATATTCGTTATGTACTTGAAGACTTTCGTCCTGAAATTCGTCAATATTTACTAGAAAATGACAAAGAGCAAGTACCGTTTTCACGCCAGCAGCGGGCGCTAATTTACCAACGTGCTAAGAATGTTAGTGACACCAACGCCTTTGGTACGCTAGATAATTTATACACCAATGGTAAAGAATGGTTTTTACAATCAGCGATTAGCCAACCTCTAGAAAACAAAGATTTTCGTATTATGGTCGGCGGTGAGCGTTGTCAGCAGCCGCATGATATGTCGGTATTTAATATCTCGGCGATGAGCTTTGGCAGCTTATCGGCTAACGCGATTATGGCGCTCAATCAAGGCGCAAAAATGGGCGGCTTTACTCATGATACGGGTGAAGGAGCTATCAGCCCTTATCATCGCAAGTTCGGTGGTGATTTAATTTGGGAGCTAGGTACAGGGTATTTTGGTTGCCGTGATGATAGTGGCAATTTTGACCCGCAGTCTTTTGCCGAAAAAGCGGTTGATCCACAAGTAAAAATGATTGAAATTAAATTATCCCAAGGGGCAAAACCTGGTAAAGGTGGCGTGCTACCCGCGGAGAAAATCACCCAAGAAATCGCTGATACCCGTCAAGTACCGACAGGTCAAGATTGTGTGTCGCCCTCGTCGCATACAGCCTTTAGCACCCCGCGAGAATTGGTGGCTTTTTGGCAACAACTGCGTGAGTTGTCAGGCGGCAAACCTGTGGGCTTCAAACTTTGTGTTGGTCAGCCTTGGCAGTTTATGGCGATTGTGAAAGCCATGATTGAAACCGATAACTACCCTGATTTCATCGTCATCGATGGCGCAGAAGGCGGTACTGGTGCGGCTCCTGTCGAATTCATGGACAATGTCGGCATGCCAATGGTTGAAGGATTTTTATTAATACACAATACTTTGGTCGGCGCAGGCATTCGCGATAAAATCAAACTTGGCGTGAGCGGTAAAATCGTCTCTGGTTTCGATATTGCCCGTATGATTGCCTTGGGCGCAGACTGGTGTAATTCAGCGCGCGGCTTTATGTTTGCTGTTGGCTGTATTCAATCACGTTCGTGCCATACCAACACTTGCCCGACTGGCGTTGCCACCCAAGACCCGTATCGTCAAAAGGCGCTGGATGTACCAAGCAAAGCTGAGCGTGTCGCAAGCTTCCATAAAAACACCCTGAAATCCCTAGCCAGTATCGTCGGTGCGGTCGGCTTACAACACCCAAGCCAATTACAACCGTATCATATCGCGCGCCGCCTCGATGATGGGCAGATAAAACTATTATCGAAGTTCTTTTATTTTACAGATAAGGGAGCGCTACTCAATAATAGCGCCCGCGCAGATGTGTTTAATCAGATGTGGGTCATGGCGAACCCAGATAGCTTTTTAGCCAATGATGATGCCCTCATTGCTTATAATAAAGACTCACGGGATAAAGGTAGAGAAACCACCACATCGGTGGAACAGAGCCTTGGTAACTTTGCGAGTATCACTGGCGGTGGGCAGTTAATCGGCAACGTCAACAATACTTTTCGCGAATTTCCGCCTAGCAGCGATTAAGAAATAGCGATCAAAAATCCGTGAGCCCTGACTATTTATATCTCACTCCATACTATAAAAGATATATCATTGATGCCAAATTTCGCTCTTCCCTTACCTTTAGGAGCAGTCGCCCTACTGTTGCTAAGTGTCAGTGCTTGCCAACCGATAAGCACTGATGCTGCTGACAGCGAGATACAAAAATGGTCGTGTCAGACTCAAGATGCACCATTTTCTTATAGTGTTTGTAGCATTGATGCTGAAGCTTTGACGGATGGCCGCTACTCATTAAAATTATTTTGGCAGCAGCCTGATAGTACGAAATCGTTACTCACCTTTGAGACGTTATTAGCCACATTGCCCTCAAATCAAGCGCTGAGCTTTGCTATGAATGCAGGTATGTACAATGAGAACTATGCACCGATTGGCTATACCATCATTGATGGTGAAGAGATCAAATCGCTAAATCTCAAAGAAGGCGGTGGCAATTTCCATTTATTGCCCAATGGTGTGCTGTGGTGGGATAAAGTTGGAAACGTACATATCACAGAAAGCAACGCCTTAAACGAGCAGCTTAACAGCGGCGAAGCGAAGCCTTGGTATGCCACCCAATCAGGTCCTATGTTGGTTATCAATAACGAGATACATCCACAGTTTAATCCTGATAGCACCTCACTCAAGATTCGTAATGGCGCAGGTGTTTGCGATGACGGCCACATAAAATTTGTCAATAGCGATGAGCCAGTGACATTTTATCAATTTGCATCGTTGTTTAAGAATGACTTAAACTGTCCGAATGCTCTGTTTTTAGATGGCGGGATTGCTTCGGCATTATATGCGCCCAGCATTGATAAGCATGATAAAAAAGAGATGGGTGTGATGGTTGGATTGGTTGAAAATAAAGATTAGGCGATGTATCCATTTTTCAAATAGTGATAAAAATAAGATAAATTGCACTGAATAAAAAGCACTTGAGACGACTTTGTCATCCAAGTGCTTTTTTTATTAATAGCAACAGTTAATGGCTAACAGTAGCTAAAATTAACCGCCCAAACTCATCTTGGGACCAAACGGTTCATAATGAACGCTATCAACACCGTGATCTAGCGTCACTAGCCCATCGATCATGCTTTCCATAAATGGCATCGAGCCACAGACATAAATATCAGCAGGCTTAGGTAATTGAGCAAGCCACGCCTCATCTAATAGTTGTCCAGACTCAAAATAGAAAATATGCTTTTCTACAGTCTCAGCATTTTCTAACAGCGTCTCCACTTCAGTATTGAAAGCGTGATGCGCATCATTTTGGCAAGCATAAACCCAGATAATAGGTCGTTTTGGATTGGCTAATACTTGTGCCTCCAACATAGACAGCACAGGGGTTACACCAACACCAGCACTTATCAATACTAGCGGAATCTCATTTTGCTGTACCAAGTCTTGATTGAGCGCAAAGTCACCTGCTGGTGCCGATAATAAAACCGTGTCACCCACCTCTAATTGGTCGTGCATATAGTTAGAGACCAAACCATGATGCTCATTGCGGTTATCGCGTCTGACCGCAAACTGAATGCCTGCATCGGTACTAGCAGAGTACAAAGAGTAATGACGCAGGGCAACATGGTCACTGTCTTTTGGATCTGTTTTCACCGTGATGTACTGACCTGCTGTTAAAGTCAATTTGCTCAGGTCGATCTGTTGATGACTTTCTGCATTATCCTTGGCTGGTACAACTGTAAAAGCCGCAATATCCGTAGCAGCTGCTACCTTTTTAGTCACTACAAAAGGCGCAAAACCCTGCCACATCGCCTCCTCATACATGCCATGTTCAATCTGAATAAATACTGAGGCAATCTCATCATAAGCTTCAGTCCAAGCATTGATGATATCGTCATTGGCAGCCTCGCCCAGCACTTCCTTGATTGCGCCGATTAAATGCTTACCAACGATAGGATAATGTTCAGGCAAAATTTGTAACGCGCGATGCTTGTGGCTGATTTGCGTGACTTGTGGCAATAACGTCGCCAATTTATCCAAGTGCTTAGCAGCGGCTAACACGGTCGTCGCCAGAGCCGTCTGTTGACGACCCAATTTTTGATTGGTTTCGTTAAAGATGTCCAACAGCTCGGGATGCTCTTCAAACATATTTTTATAAAACACCGTGGTGATTGCCGTTCCATGCTCTTCAAGGACGGGAACAGTTGCGGTGACGATTTCTAAAGTCTTTGATGAAGCCATACTGTCTCTCTTATTAATACCAATTCCAAAATATCTGAGGAGCACCGTCAAACTCGTGTAGTCTACTGAATGTAGTACTTGCACGCGCTTTTTTGCTACTAAAATGGTTGAAAATGGCATAAGTTCATTACATTGATTGGTTGATTAACATATGAAAATGAAGTGCTTAAATAAGCAACGACGACTGATTTTTACAAACGATTATCAAATTCTTGTCATCAAATTTTTCGCCGAACCAGTCAAAACGCTTCTATAAGATTCATTTAAAATGAATGTTATCATATTTTGCTACTTATACCAATGCCGTATGACTGCAAAACTGATTATTTTTGACTAAAAAGCAGCCGCTATGCTGTCATAACGGCTGCTATTATCAAAAAATATGTGGATTAACAGGTTTTATAAATTAGGGCGTATCTTTATCCAAACGTCAAAACTAACGCGCTAGATAATTGGTCATCTCTTCTACCCCATGTAAGGTCATCGGATACATTTTATTGTCGAATAGTTTCTTAATTTCAACGATGGTTTGGGTATATTGCCAGTATGTTGGATCTTCAGGGTTGAGCCAAGCGACTTTATCGAAATGCGCGAGCACCCGCTTAAGCCAAACAGTACCCGCCTCATTGTTCATATATTCAACGCTGCCACCAACTGTCATCAGCTCATATGGCGACATTGACGCATCACCGACGAAGATAACGCGATATTCGCGACCGTATTTATTGAGCAGCTCAAAGGTAGGCATCGGCGCACTATGGCGACGGTTATTGTCCTTCCAGACATAGTCATACAAACAGTTATGAAAATAAAAAAACTCTAAGGTTTTAAATTCATTTCTAGCCGCTGAAAATAGCTTTTCTAAGGCTTCAACATGGACATCCATACTGCCGCCCACATCGAACAGCATCAATACTTTGACGCGATTACGACGCTCAGCTTGCATATGGATATCGAGCACGCCTTTTTTTGCCGTGCGTTTAATAGTCTCATGAATGTCTAGCTCATCGGCGCTACCAGTACGGGCAAACTGGCGCAAGTTTCGTAGTGCCATTTGAATTTGACGGGTACCAAGCTGACTGTCATCATCAAGGTTGCGGTATTTACGCTGCTCCCAGACTTTAGCGGCGCTACGTTTACGCGATTCACCGCCAACGCGCACGCCTTCTGGATGGTCACCATAAGCCCCAAATGGCGATGTACCGCCTGTACCAACCCACTTACTACCGCCTTGATGACGCTCTTTTTGCTCTTTGAGACGCTCTTCAAGCGCTTTCATCAGCTCCTCTAACGAGCCGTATTTTTTCAGCAGTCGGCGCTGCTCTTCGGTTAGGTTTTTTGGATCAAGCTTTAAATCGAGCCATTCTTTAGGAATGTCCGTCAATTTAGCCAATAGCTCATCCATATCTAGACTGTCGACGCCTTCAAAATAATCTGCCATTGCTCGATCGAATTTATCAAAATGGCGCTCGTCTTTGACCATACAAAGCCGAATCAGCCGGTACATATCCTCACGACTGGCAAAGGTAGACAGCTCTGGATTTTCAGGATGCGGCTGCATCATCAGCCCTTGATCTAATGCGGCATTTAGGTCAAGCAGCTCACGCGTACTGACTGGCACACCATAAGTACGTAAGGTATAGAACAATTTGATAAACATAAGAGTCGCATCGCTTATTGGCTGATATGGTGACGAGTGAAGCCATTTTATTAGGGCGTGTCGTCATTTTGAAAATAGTCTGTTGCTTAACGGCGCATTATATTAGCAAAGCGTTGCAACAAGCTCACATCGGCTTCATTTTTAAGCAGCGCGCCATATAACGGTGGAATAGACTTCTCACCACGTAAGTTTTCTTCTAGCTCTGCTTGCGCCATATCATCAGCCAGTAGTAACGTTAACCAATCGACCAATTCTGAGGTTGATGGCGGCTTTTTAAGCCCTTGGACATTACGCAGCTTATAAAAGATATCCAGCGCATCATTGACCAGCTTTTCTTGGATATTAGGGAAATGCACGTCAATGATTTGACGCATAGTTTCTTCTTCTGGGAAGTCAATATAATGGAAGAAGCAACGACGCAAGAAAGCATCGGGCAACTCTTTTTCATTGTTTGAGGTGATAATAACCACAGGACGCTGTGCAGCAGTGATGGTCTCGCCTGTCTCATAGACATAAAAAGACATTTTATCAAGCTCATGTAGCAAGTCATTTGGGAACTCGATATCGGCTTTATCAATTTCATCAATCAGCAACACACTGCGCTCGTTACTGGTAAATGCCTCCCATAACTTACCGGGCTTGATATAGTTGCCAATCTCATACACCTTATCATCACCCAGTTGCGAGTCACGCAAGCGCGATACGGCATCGTACTCATACAACCCTTGCTCCGCTTTAGTGGTTGACTTGATGTGCCACGTAATCAGCGGCATCCCTAAGCTTTCAGCGACCTCCTCCGCCAATAATGTCTTACCGGTGCCCGGCTCGCCTTTAATCAATAGTGGTTTTTGTAACGTCATCGCGGCGTTGACCGCCAACTGCAAATCGTCAGTGGCAATATAATTTTGCGTACCAGTAAAGCTTTTTTTCGTTTTATCAGTCGTGCTCATAATCAAGTCTCAGTTATTGTTATAGATTAGGGCTATCAAGAGCCAGAAAAGGCTTAAAGGCAATTGATAGCAAATAAATAATCATTTAGATTAGCACAGCATGATTGATTGCCAAAATACTCATGCGTTCGCAGTTGTTGAAAAATAATAGATACCTTGAACGCCTATTGACGGTTGGTCGACAAAGTCATAAAACATTTTTTCATAAAAAAAGACACGCATGGTGTCTTTTTTTATGGTGCTTTTCATTCACAGTATTTTTATTGATAGCGTCTTTTATATAGCTACTATAAAAGCAAAGCTCCAATCATCGCTAGCAAAACTTTAATATCACTTTACTGACGTCATTTTTCTGATGGCACTTTATTAATGTTAATTTACTACTTATCGAGCTTTTCCATATTAGGCTTTTTAGCTAAACTGCTGTCTTTTTTTAAGCTAACGTCTGCTTTAGGATTAGCCGCTAAAGGCGTTTTATTAGACGGTTCAGCAACAGTGGCTTGATCGGTTAAAGTCGTGCCTTCTGTCAAATAATTGCCAGTCGTCAGCTGCATGGTCGCTTGTGTATCTTCTGCAGTACGACTCCGCGCTTTGTCTAGACTTGACTCAAAAGCACCGCGAATAAGCTGCCAGACAAAGCCCACAAACAAGCCGACCACTAACACCACAAGTATCGGCAGCATATTGGTAATCGCGCCAGCCGTGTCTTTCATCATAATCGCATAAACCACGGCGATACTAGCAGGGGCAATCACACTTGGATCGCCAAGGGCAGTACCTGGTGCCAATAACACAGCAAACAATATCATCCAACTCATACCGCCCAACGGCCGCGGCAGCATACGAGCGACCAGCAACCACAATACCAACACAATAACGACACCACCCAAATACGCGTACATCGGTAAGTCTGCGGGTGGCACGTCTTTTACCAGCTGTCCCCACCAAATAGCAATTTCGCCGAGAATATCACTAATGGCTTCCAGCGGTAAGCTGTTTATAATACCTTTTAACCAGTCCATGCGTGTGTAGTTACCTGCGTTTATAAATTGTGCAGCGCGTTTACGCGCTTAACGATAGACAGTGTGCTGTTTCAACGAACCATAATATCGAATACATTATCGTCAAAAGCCCTTAAGACATAAGCACTTGAAACACGACCTTTTGCCTCGCCACGTATTTTTTGTCTTGTCACTCATTGATAGCCTGCTAGTTTATCACGACTTTCTACCAAAATGCATGAGCGCAAATGTGTCGTAAACTTTTTCTTGCTGGCTGTCATGCAACATAGCCAAAAGAGGCTAATTAAAAACTCGCTTCAAAAATACCCATTAATCATAAATATTGTCTTGTGCTTCACGTGCACGTAATTCCGCTTGGCGGCGCATCACATCTTGCGGTGGCATTTGTACAAAATACCCTTGCGACTGTAATTTTGCCAGTACCTCTTCTTTGTCAACGCGCGCAAGCGTCGGCGTATTGGCTAAGTCCAAGTGCATCACAAATTTACTGCGCCCTAAACTGGCACGGAAATCTTTTGGTAATACGCCAAGCCAATCTTTAATCTCGTCGGTATCGTCAGGATAATCAGGACGGGCAATATAGACATACATATCGTTATGTTTGGGGAATTTATAAATATCACAATGCATAATAATGACCTATCAGAAACTATCGCCATAGATTAGCATATTTTGGGTGAATATCAGTAGTCGCTTTACGTTTTACGATGGGCATTCATGCTAAATTGACTACTATCTACCAAACGTAAAACGCTTTGCTTATCGATACGGTATTGATTATTCTCACAAAAAATCATTTTTGCCAAAATTATTCACTTTAATCGCGTAGATGGCTTGTAAAAGCGCCTTGAACCTTTCATAATAAAAGCGTTTTTCAGGAGAGAGTCTTGAGCACAATATCAGGTGCGTTCATATTAATGAGCTGGCGCTGATAGTTGCTACTTGACCACCGAAGGCGCATCCACCCTGCCAATCGCTCAGGTAAAAGGACTGAAAAACACATGTCACGACTGTTTCGCTGTCTACCATCAATTGCGTAGCACACCCAAACATAAGGCATAACAAATCTGGAGAGCGGTAAGGACGGACGACGCCTTACCCACCGAAGGGGAGAAAATGCGACATCATTTAATTTGGTTTTTTAAGGCTGGTGCTTTTAAAAACGTGAAATGATGGTTCGTGTTGAAAATCTCAGGTTACAGGACAGATAGGGCTTTTGCTTAAACCGACGTTCAGCGTCTGTTTGGCGGATTGCGCTATTTTTCTGTGCTACCCTTGGTTGCAATGTTTGCACCTTGCAATATTGCTTCTCGCTACTATGATAAGGCACATCAGCCCTCATACTTTGATACTTGTTTTTACGACTGGTTATCGAATGCAGCTGATGTCCACATAAGGATTTGTTATGACCACTACTCAAGATAACACTGCTCAAAGCGCCAACACTTCAGCCCCTAAACGCACACCTCTTTATCAGTCTCACGTTGATAGTGACGGCAAGCTGGTGGATTTTTCTGGTTGGGAATTACCAATCCATTATGGTTCGCAAATCGAAGAGCACGAAGCGGTGCGTACTGATGCTGGTATGTTTGATGTCTCACATATGGTCGTCGCTGATGTCACAGGTAGCGATACCAAAGCATGGCTACAAAAGCTACTGGCCAATGATGTCGATAAACTCAAAACCGTCGGTAAAGCGCTATATTCTGGCATGCTCAACGAGCAAGGTGGCGTCATCGATGACTTAATCGTTTACCTAATGAACGAAGACGCTACTGAATATCGTATCGTCTCAAACGCTGCTACTCGTGATAAAGACATGGCGCAATTTGATAAAGTCGCCGAAGGTTTTGACATCAGCATCACTGAGCGTCCAGAGCTTGCGATGATTGCCGTGCAAGGACCAAACGCTGTTGAAAAACTCGCGCAAACCAAACCTAGCTGGGCAGATACTTTAGCTGGTCTTAAGCCTTTCGTTGGTGCTGATTTAACAGACATCGAAGGCGCAGATTGGTTCGTCGCTCGGACTGGCTATACTGGTGAAGATGGCGTCGAAGTCATTATGCATGGTGATGATGCACCAGCGTTTTTTGAACAATTGAAAGCCAATGGCATTAAACCTGCCGGTCTTGGCGCGCGTGATACCTTGCGTATGGAAGCTGGCATGAACCTCTATGGTCATGACATGGACGACAACGTCAGTCCTTACGAGTGCAACATGGGCTGGACACTTGCGTTAAAAGACGATCGTAATTTTGTCGGTCGTGACGCTTTGGTCAGCAAGCGTCAACAGTCAAAAGACGATAGCTCTGCCATGAAGCAAGTTGGCTTGTTGCTAACGACACGCGGCGTATTGCGTGAAGGCATGACAGTCACCATCAATCAAGGCACGGACAATGAGCAAACGGGCATTATCACCAGTGGTACATTCTCCCCTAGCCTAAAAAATTCGATTGCGATTGCCCGTGTGCCTGCCAGCGTATCAGATGATGATAGCGTTCAGGTCGATCTGCGCGGCAAAGGCAAGTTCGTTGATGTGCGTGTTCTTAAGCTACCGTTTGTCCGTAATGGCAAACAGCAGTTTGACTCGTAGGCATTATAAACCCTATTATTAACGTCCACTATTTTTGTTAACCATCCTCTATCACTTAGGAGAGAGACCATGAGCAATATCCCAGCAGAACTAAAATACATCGCCAGCCACGAGTGGTTACGCTTAGAAGACGACGGCACTATCACTGTTGGTATCACTGACCACGCTCAAGACCTACTGGGTGACGTGGTGTTTGTTGAACTGCCAGACGTCGGCGACATCATCGCTGTTGATGACGAAATCTCAGTGGTTGAATCAGTAAAAGCGGCTTCTGACGTTTATGCCCCTATCTCAGGTGAAGTTGTGGAAATCAACGAAGCACTAGAAGATGATCCTGAAATCATCAACTCTGACCCATATGGCGAAGGTTGGTTCTTTAGAATGAAGCCTGACAACATCGCTGACTACGAAGCATTGCTAACCGCTGATGAGTACGAAAACGAGCTGTAATAGCAGCTTCACTCTCTCGCTTAAAAGCGGTTTTTTATTTAAATGCCGCTACTTATAACCTTAAAAAACATAGCTTGTTATGACAGATATTGGCGTCAGCTGATATCTGTACGCTTTTTCTTAGAATGTTTATCGCTCAATTTATTGCTTCCAATCGCTATCTGATTTATTCATATCAATTACTTGTCAGGCGCTATTAAAGAGACGTACTCAATACTGCCCCAAGTTGATCACTTAATCTCCAGCATGGATTCTCATATGACCCCTGACACTGATAATCAAGCAAACGCTCAAGCAAGTTCTCAAGAAAAATTTGCCACGCCTGATAATACACCGCAGCTGCAAGCGTTTCGTGAGGTGGTTGAATCACGTCGTTCAGTGCGCCGCTTTACCGACACAAAGATACCTGATGATGTGTTAGCAGACTGTTTGCGTTTGGCCATGCTTGCACCAAACTCTAGCAATCTACAGCCATGGGAATTTTATGTGATTGATGATGCGGACAAGCGCAAAAGTGCGGTGAAAAACTGCATGAATCAAAATGCAGCGAAAACCGCCGCTCGTTTAATCGCAGTCGTTGCTCGCACCGATGTGTGGCATGACCATGCCAAGCAAATATTGCGCGAATACCCTGATAAGCCAGTACCCAAAAAGGTCAAAGACTACTATACCAAAGTCGTTGCCATGGACTTCTTACGAGGACCTGCCAATGTGGTATCAGCGGCTAAATGGGGTGCGACTCAAGTGGTCAGACGGGTAAAAGGTCCGATTAAATCACCTTACTATACTTTTGAAGACACCAAAAACTGGGCAACCAACAATACCGCCCTTGCGGCTGAAAACCTAATGCTTGCACTACGCGCGCATGGCTTTGATAGCTGTCCGATGGGCGGCTTTGATGAGCCTGCCATGAAGCGCTTATTAAATTTAAGTGATGATCAACATATCATTATGATGATTGGTGCTGGCGAACGCGCTGATAATGGCGTTTACAACAGCCAGTTCCGCTTTGACCAAAAGCAATTTGTTCATTACGTATAAAATCTTAAATCGTCATTAGTTGTTATTACTAGTTATTTTAGCCATCCCTTTATTACTCCCTTAACCAAGGATTGTCATGACTATCTCGCAAAACCCAACGTTTGATACCTTTAAAGGTTTATTCAACGAAGCTGAATTTGTCTATCGTCATCTAGGCTCTAATGAGACCAAGCAAGCTGACCTGCTCAGTGCCGTTGGTTATCAAGACATGGCGAGCTTCATCAACGATACCGTGCCTGAGCCAGTGCGCTTGCATAAAGAGCTAGATTTGCCAGTGGCGATGAGTGAGCATGCCGCGCTTGCCAAATTGCGTACCATGGCAGATGACATCACTGTTAATAAGAGCTATATCGGACAAGGCTACTCGCCAGTACGTATGCCAGCGGTCATTCAGCGTAACGTCCTTGAAAATCCAGGCTGGTACACCGCTTATACGCCTTATCAGGCAGAGATTGCCCAAGGTCGCTTAGAAGCCTTGCTTAACTTCCAACAAGTATGTATTGATTTGACTGGTCTTGAGCTTGCTGGCGCGTCATTGCTTGATGAAGCAACCGCTGCCGCAGAAGCCATGGCAATGTCAAAGCGTGTCAGCAAAAGCAAATCAACGCAGTTTTTTGTTGATGACCGTATCTATCCACAAACATTAGATGTTATTAATACCCGTGCCAAGTACTTTGGTTGGGAAGTGGTGGTTGGTGATTTTGAACTGGCTAAATCAGGCGATTATTTCGGTGCGCTATTCCAATATGTCGGTGTTGAAGGCGATGTTAAAGATTTAACCGACGTCATTGCTGCCGTGAAGAAAAACAAAACTTATGTGAGTGTCGTCAGTGACATCATGAGCTTGGTACTATTAAAATCACCAGCAGATATGGGCGCAGACGTCGCTTTAGGTAGCACGCAGCGTTTTGGTATTCCAATGGGCTTTGGTGGTCCACATGCCGCCTACTTTGCCTTCTCTGATAAAGCCAAACGCTCAGCACCTGGTCGTATTATCGGCGTCTCTAAAGATTCGCAAGGCAATACTGCCCTACGTATGGCACTACAAACTCGTGAACAGCATATCCGCCGCGAAAAAGCCAACTCAAACATCTGTACCTCACAAGTATTGCTTGCCAACCTAGCCGGTATGTATGCCGTTTATCATGGTCCAGGTGGCGTGAAGCGTATCGCTACTCGTATCCATGCGTTTGCCACTGCCTTTGCTGATATCATCAAAAATGCTAACGACAGCAACTTAAATGTCGTACATGACCAATTCTTTGACAGTGTCGTCGTTGATTGTGGCTCAGAAAAACTGGCCACTCAAATTTTCGAAAATGCTGACAATGTGGGCTATAACTTATGGCGTCTTGGTGAAACCAAATTAAGCGTCGCGTTTAGTGAAACCAGCGATCAGCATGACTTTAATGTATTAACTCAACTGTTTGTCAGTAAAGCACATGACCTACCAGAAGACGCTCGCGTTTCTCTTGATAGTGCACACTTGCGTACCGATGCTATTTTATCGCATCCAGTATTTAACTCGCATCATACTGAACACGAAATGCTGCGTTATTTAAAATCGCTTGAAGACAAAGATTTAGCAATGAACCGCAGCATGATTTCATTGGGTAGTTGTACCATGAAACTGAATGCCACCAGTGAGATGCTACCGATTACTTGGCCCGAATTTGCTAACGTGCATCCTTTTGCACCACGTGACCAAGTCACAGGTTATGTTGCCATGATTGATAGCTTGCAAGACCAGCTGAAAGCCATTACTGGTTTTGATGATGTGTCTATGCAGCCAAACTCTGGCGCTTCAGGTGAGTATGCTGGTCTGCTAGCGATTCGCCGTTATCACGAATCATTGGGTGAAACTGACCGTGATGTTTGTTTAATCCCTCAGTCAGCGCACGGTACTAACCCTGCGACGGCTATGATGATGGGTATGAAAGTAATCGTGGTTAAAACCGATGACAATGGTAACGTTGATATCGATGATCTAACTGCTAAGTGTGAAGAAAACAGTGCCAATCTAGGTGCATTGATGATTACTTATCCATCAACGCATGGCGTGTTTGAAGAAGGCATCCGTAAAATCTGTGACCTTATCCATAAACATGGCGGTCAAGTTTATATGGATGGTGCCAATATGAATGCACAGGTTGGCATGATGCAGCCTGCCGACGTTGGCGCTGATGTATTACATATGAACTTGCATAAAACCTTCTGCATCCCGCATGGCGGCGGCGGTCCAGGCATGGGCCCTATCGGCATGAAGTCGCATTTAGCACCCTTTATGGCCAACCATACATTGAGCCCTGTGCATAATGCACAAAAAGACTGCTCGGCCGTATCGGCAGCCCCTTATGGTTCAGCAAGCATTTTACCAATTTCATGGATGTACATTGCCATGATGGGTCGTGATGGTCTACTAAAAGCCACTGAGCTTGCGCTATTAAATGCTAACTATGTCGCTGCTCAATTAAAAGACCACTACCCTGTCCTTTATACGGGCAAAAACGGTCGCGTTGCTCACGAATGTATCATCGATATTCGTCCGTTGAAAGAAGAGACTGGCATCAGTGAAAGCGATATCGCTAAGCGCTTGATGGATTACGGTTTCCACTCACCAACGATGAGCTTCCCAGTTGCGGGTACCTTGATGATTGAACCAACTGAGTCTGAATCTAAAGAAGAATTAGATCGTTTCATCAGTGCCCTAAAATCTATCAAAGCCGAAGCAATGAAAGCCAAAGCTGGCGAAGAGGGTTGGACGTTAGAAGACAACCCACTGGTCAACGCACCGCACACCGCTGCGATGGTCACCAACAGCGAATGGACGTACCCATACAGCCGTGACACAGCAGCGTTCCCACTGCCTTATATCCGCGCCCATAAGTTCTGGCCAAGCGTAGCACGTGTCGATGACGCTTATGGTGATAAGAACCTCATGTGTTCTTGCCCAAGTATCGAAAACTATATGTAGTTTTCAAATAAGCATGAACAGTTGATATAAAAATAAACCTCCAAGTCAGCAGCTGGCTTGGAGGTTTTTATTTTGTATGTACTTTATCTGACTTGTTATGCTCTTAGCATGGTTAACTCTAAATAAAACAAAAGATGATCAGAATAGCCTGCTACTAATACATATTTTCCTTGCTTGCTGTGCGACTTCGTCACTGTAGATGCTACGTAAAACTTATCTCAGCAACACTTAATTCTTTTTAAATTTAATCGACTATAGTTAGTTAAAATCATAATTGTGTCTATAAGCAAACGCTTTATAATGATCTTCTCATTTAATCTTATGTGGAATAGCTAAAATGACTCGTGCAAATAAAAATACGACAGTGTCTAATCACGAGCCCATTCAGCTTGAAGGTGTCATACTCATAGCAGGCATCATGTTTTTTGCTGCTCTAGCCACAGTTATCAGTATCTATTTTAATGACTATAAGTTAAACATCAGCTGTGAAAAAAAACGACCTGATGAAATAGCAATCTGCCAAATTGTTAAAGTAAACCTACTTGATCAGAAGACTGTATTATTTGATGACCAACCTATTACTACTGCTAATATATTAGGAGTAGTAGTTTTTAACAGAAGTCCTAGCGCAGTTAGTAACAACTTCCAAAAAAAGCTGTGCAAAGCTCAATTATATGGTAGTTATGGAGAAGTAATTTGGAAAACTCAGCATTCTAATGAATGGTGGAAACAAAACTGCTTTGGATATGATGATAGTGGCGCTTTTATAGATTACTTAGAAAATCAAGAAATTGCAGAAAACAGAAAGCTGAATCACAACTACCAACTTGTTATCTATAAACATTGGGATAAGTACTTACTAAGCTTTCTAGGTTGGGCAGTGGTTTGCTCAATTATCCTTATTATATATTGCCATATAAGGTTGGGAATAGAACTCCGTAAAATGAGTCAAACTTGAGCTAGATTTAATATACATAGATTATATGAGTTATAAAGACTGGTTCTTCATGTTTTTAGCATTCTTTTTCATATGTTATCAAAACTATTTTTACTTTGTTGGAAAATGCCATGCCACAAAAAAACTGCGTCATTCTCATCCATGGTCTGCACCAAACCGCTTGGATCATGCGACCACTCGCCAAACGCTTGCAAGCAACAGGATTTGATACTCATCAATTCGATTATCGTAGTATGCGTGACGGTATCAAAACCAATAGTGCCCGCCTAAATAGCTGGCTAGAAAACCATCATCACCCTGACCAACCGATAGATTTGGTCGGTCATAGTTTGGGCGGTCTGATTATTCGTGATTTTGTCACTGCATATCCGCAGTGGCAGATAGGACGCTGCGTGACACTTGGGACACCGCATGTAGGCAGTGTATGTGCTGACTACATTTGGCGCTTGACCCCAGCTGTAGTGGGTCGCTCATACATCGATGCGTTAGATGGCAGCGTAGCACCTTTACCGGAGCATATTACCCTTGGGGTGATTGCGGGTAATCGTCCTTATGGCCTAGGGCAGTTGTTTTTACAGTATCATAATCGAAAATTGCGTAAGACAAATAATATGCCATCAGTAGAACACCTACTACACGATGGCACAGTATATATAGAAGAAACCAAAATAGAGGCTGCCACGGATCACATAGTTTTACCAGTTTCGCATACTGGGATGCTGGTCGATAAAACAGTAGCCGCGCAAACCAAGTACTTTTTACAACATGGACAGTTCGAGCATAACAAACTTACGTCTTGAGAAAAGCATCATCTTTTATCAATGATAGAATCTTATGGCTTATCGAACGTTGATACCCATACCCTGCTGCAACTCAGTTTTATGTTTTTTGATGACTGGAATCAGGGTGTTCATGACCCAGTCATTCCGCCAGCCTTTTAAGCCTTCTGGCAATTCACTTAATTCCTTATCAAAAGCAATCACTTCATACAATTGCCCGAGCCACTTCTTACGCATCAATACATTGTCAGGTACGCCGGTTTTTTCTGCTTGGTCGTCTATTGCTTGTTGCACCGCTTTTGACAGTACTTTATTTTTTGAGCGATACGGCGGTAATAGGCAGTCAGGATATTCAGCAGGGTGCAAGTTTTTTGCTTGATTTATCACTTTTAGCAGCTCTTCGCCGTATAAGCGTAACATACTGCGATGCATCGTGGTTTTGTGCGCAAGCTCTCGCATATTACTTGGTCTTTCAGTGATGATCTCACGTACTGCTTGTTTTTTAATCACAAACGTACGTGGCTGATTGGTCGAACGCGCCAGCTCCTCACGCCACGTCGCAACCGCTTGCAGTATCGCCATCTGCTGTGAAGTATAACGATAATCTGCCATTGTTAGGTACATTGCATTGTCTTCAACATGCTGAGCATCATACAAATCACTGGCATAAAGCTGGCAATCTGCCCATACATAATCGTATAAACCTTGCTTTTTTAGCGCATATTCAAGACTTAAATAAAGCGCTGGCAAAAAGCGTACGTCATCAATCGCATATTGCTCTTGCTCATCTGATAATGGGCGTTGCAGCCAGTCAGACTGGCTTTGTTCTTTATCAATGTGCATGTCTAGCTGGTCGTCAAGCGCTTGCTGATAGCCCATTTGCAATTGACCCGTTAAGTAAGACAACGCAATTTGCGTATCAAATATATTGGTCAATGGCGGACAACCAGAGAGTAGATAAAAAATCCCTAAATCCTCACCACAGGCATGCCAAATCGCCACATCAACTTTGGCCAGTGCCTGCCACAATTCAGTCAGTTGCAACTGAGGGGCATCTAATAAATAAATATGATTGCCAGTATTCAGCTGCACCAATGCCAAGCGCGGATAATAAGTATCACGTTTGATAAACTCAGTATCTAACGCCACCCGACCACAAGTTGCCAATGCATCGATCACTTCAGCCAAACCATTTTGCTCACGCACCCACGTGACAGCAGCTTCGTCGGCACTATCTAGCAGCGCATCAATATCTGGCTCTGACGGTAGATCTGCTGACTCTATTTTAGAACTGATTGATGGCGCTAATAAATCATTAGAAGCAGCAATGGTAATGTTGTCTGCAAGGTTTGATTGGATGGCAGCAGTTGAAGCTGTTGGAGCATGGTTGGACACGGGCAGATACCTGCATAAATAGGAAAAAATAAAACGCTAAAGGGCGTCTCAATAAAAGTAAATAATAAAATACTAGTGAATCAATTATAACAATTTCATGAAATAAAATGGACAAGACTTGGTTTTTATAAAGAAGTTATAGAAAAAATGTCAGTGTGCTATAAAAATGAACGATTTTGCATCGCTTGTCCAAGGGTCATGCTATCAAGATATTCAAGCTCGCCGCCCATTGGTACACCTTGTGCCAAACGTGTGACCTTATTAACATGACGACTAACCGCTGCACTGATAAAGTGCGCGGTGGTCTGCCCTTCGACAGTCGTACCAGTCGCCAATATCAACTCTTCAACAGGCTCTTGCTTGACCCGCCAGACCAGTTGTTCAATATTCAAATCATCAGCGCTAATACCATCAATCGGTGATAAATGACCACCTAACACAAAGTAGCGGCCACGGTAGCCTGCGGTTTGTTCGATAGCCATCACGTCTGCTGCCGTTTCGACCACACATAGCAAGGCATCATCACGGCGCGGATCTTGGCACAGCGGACAGATGTGATCATCACTGAAGCTGTGGCAGCGTTGGCATTCGACGATATCGCGCATCGCCTCATCAAGCGCTTGAGCAAGTGCCATGCCTTGTGGGCGTTTTTTGGTAAGCAAATGCAGTGCCATACGTTGGGCACTTTTTTGACCCACACCCGGCAAAATACGCAGCTGTTTAACCAGCTGATCAAATTTGGCTGTCAGCAAAGCATCTTCCTTTATTTAACTTAATTTATAAATCGTAGCTATGAAAATGGGGTCGTATCATGTCGATAACAACCCCATTTTATCTTTAATATGTCGTGTTTGGCTTAAAAAATAACGACTTAGAACATACCTTGCATACCTGGTGGTAGACCCATGCCTGAGGTCGCGCCAGCCATGGTTTCTTCGTATAGCGCATCTGCTTGACGAACGGCGTCATTGATAGCAGCAGCGATAAGATCTTCGATCATATCTGGCTCATCTTCTAGCAAGCTTGGAT
The DNA here is from genome assembly GCF_904846655.1 of Psychrobacter sp. NC44. Classification (NCBI taxonomy): domain Bacteria; kingdom Pseudomonadati; phylum Pseudomonadota; class Gammaproteobacteria; order Moraxellales; family Moraxellaceae; genus Psychrobacter; species Psychrobacter sp. NC44. Next base: position 23,382 of record NZ_CAJHBN010000004.1, read on the forward strand.
CGATGGTTAAACGCTTAACCACATGGCGACCCGTCATGGTGACTTTTACCAGACCACTGCCCGCTTCAGCTTGTACTTCTTTATTCGCAAGCTCTTTTTTAGCATTTTCAACGTTTGCTTCGACTTTCTTTTGCATCGTTTGTGCTTGTTGCATTAATGCTTGAATATTCATAGTTGCCTCTTTTGTTTTTTAATCATAAATGATTGATATTTTACTAGGGCGTGTCCTCAATTCAATTGATCATATCTAAACGGGCTAAAAATGGCTAAATTTTGCCAAACATCGTTAAATAGCTGGTTAATATCCCGATATTATCTGCGCTATTTTCCTCGTTTGACGGCAATTTATCTCATTTTTATCACCATTTTTGAAATAAGGACACGCCCTAATATAAAGTGCTAACCGCGATTATACCGTTATCTTTACAAACTGTCTAAACCACGCGTCAAATCTTTGATGATATCTTCTACATCTTCTAAACCGACCGATAAACGAATAAGGCCATCTTTGACGCCCGCTTCTGCGCGCTCTTTTGCACTCAAGCGAAAATGGGTCGTTGTTGCAGGATGAGTAATGGTGGTTTTAGCATCACCTAAATTATTAGTAATAGAAACCATTTGAGTGGAATCAATGACATGCCAAGCAGCCGCTTTTGAGTCAAGGCTAACAGATGGCTTAACTTCAAAGCCCATGATAGCGCCATAGCCACCTTTCATATGATGCTGGCGAGTAGCAAGCTCATGAGCGGGATGATCACTCAAACCTGAGAAATGTACGGCACTAACATTGGGATGATTGATCAAAAACTCTGCCACTTGATTGGCATTTTGACAATGCGCTTGCATACGCAGTTTCAGCGTCTCTAACCCTTTGGTAAATACCCAAGCATTAAACGGACTCATACTGATACCGCCTGAACGTACCACAGTAAACGCCTCTTGCATAAGCTTATCACTGCCGACCAATGCGCCGCCAAGTACTCGACCCTGACCGTCTAGATACTTAGTTGCAGAATGAATCACCACATCTGCACCCAAATCAAGCGGACGCTGCAAAGCTGGGGTAGCAAAACAATTATCCACAACGAGTAGAATATCATTGGCTTTACACAGCTGGCTTAAATAGCCGATATCACAAATCTGTGCCAATGGATTGCTAGGGCTTTCGCAATAAATGACTTTGGTGTTTGGTTGAACGGCGTTTGCCCACGCATCATTATCGAAGCAATCAACGTAGCTGACTTCCACACCGAACTTTGCCATATAATTATTAAATAGACCAATCGATGAGCCGAATAATTGATTGGCAGCAAGCAAATGATCGCCTGCTTTCAGATATGCCAAGCACATAGTCAAAATCGCGCCCATGCCAGAGGCTGTCGCCACTGCACGCTCACCGTTTTCAAGCGCTGCTAAACGACGCTCAAAGGTACGCACACTTGGATTGGTGTGGCGTGAGTAAACGTTGCCCGTCTTGTCTCCATTAAAATGTGCCGCGGCATCTGCCGCTGAGGTATAAACGTACGAGCTGGTAGTAAAGATAGCCTCTGAGTGCTCACCCTCATCGGTACGATGTTGCCCTGCCCGTACAGCAATGGTTTGCATACCATAATCGAGATCTAAATTGAGCGCGTCACTGCGCCAGTTTGGATCTAATTTATCTACATTTTTATCATCATGGGCTTGCGACTGACTCATAAATATTCCGTTGCTTTGATTGGTATTTTGATTGATATAAAATGACTGCTTATTCTTCTGATTATCGACCGAATGCATCAGCGTTATCATATCATGTCAACTTATTCCACACAGCTGGTTTCAAGCGATGGCTAAACATTATTTTTGAATACACATCTATAGTCGGTTCAATATAATTTAGATACAAGGAAGGCAAGCGAAAGTACTACAAATAGTAGGCTAAGCGAGCCTGACACCGTATCTGGTTTATATAGGATTGACTATACCTCTTTCTTAACAATAGATGAAAGAGAGAGCATATCTAAACGATAAGTAAATAATGACTGGATAAGTCGCTGAATCTAACAAAAATAACGTATTTATAATAGGCATAGATGACGACAGCTGATAAGCTTAGCGGCGATTTAATTTTTGCCTTGGGCGATATTGTTATACGCTTCGTAATCAGTGCTATCATCGGTAAAATAAACGATGCACTAGCGCATGTCCTTCATTCAATTGATAGTCTTTTTAATGGGCTAAAAATGAGGACATGCCCTCACGCTTACTTTCTAACAAATACTTCTTTATGTAAGGCTCACTAAGGTAATTCATTTATGTCGATGTTCAGTATAGAACCAAGCAACTTATCGTTGAGTCTAACACTCGGACTAACCTTAGGTCTTAGTGGATGTCAGGTTTTGCCAAAACAGCCGCACTTACCTGAGAGCCAAGCATTATCAGCACGAGTACATGACTTATATCAACAAGAAGACAATCAAGAAACTGGACGCAGTGACACAGTAGCAACCAATGACGTTGATTTGGTAGCATCGATTAGTGAACAGAATGATATTCACCCAGATTTATCCGGCTATCACCCCATTGTAACTGGTGCCAATGCTTTTGCTTCTCGCAGTATATTAACGGACATGTCCACACGTAATATCGATGCGCAGTATTATATTTGGCATAATGACCAAGCTGGTCAGCTATTACTGAAAGATCTGTGGGAAGCGGCTGAACGCGGCATCATTGTACGTTTATTATTAGATGATTTTAATAATGATGCCACCTTCGATCAGCATTTATTACGTTTTTCCAGTCACCCGAATATTGCGGTACGAATCATCAATCCGCTGATGCACCGTAAGTTTCAAACATTAAACTACGTCACAGGTCTGCCACGTATCAATCGCCGCATGCACAATAAAAGCATGACTTTTGATAAGCAGATTACCATTATTGGGGGACGTAATATTGGCAATGAATATTTAAGCAATGACCAAAATAGTCAATTTGCGGATTTGGATGTTTTACTCATCGGTAAAGTCGTCGCAGATATTGACAACAGTTTTTCAAGCTATTGGTCATCGCCTTTGTCATTTGACATCGAAACGCTAGTGAAGCCTGACAACAGTACAGCGCCTGATTTCCTAGCGGCACTGGACAAGCTCGGTCAGGATGAAAAAGGTAGCGACAATCATTTGACGGTATATAAAGAAGCGCTAGAAGAGTCAACGATAGACAGTGACTTGGTCAACAAACGCGTGCCTTTTCGCTGGACAGACATGCAGTTTTTGAGTGATGATGTAGGCAAGCTGACCAAAACGGTACCAGCAGATACCAATTTGGTGCATCAATTGCGTACCTTATTAGGCAGCCCAACCAAAAAGCTAACCATCATTTCTTCTTATTTTGTACCCACCAAAGATGGTGTCAGTACTTTAGTGCAATTGGCTGACGCTGGTATCGAGATTAAGATTTTGACCAATTCATTTGATGCGACCGACGTGACTGCTGTGCATTCTGGCTATAGTCAATGGCGACCTAACTTGCTGCGCGCCGGTGTCAAAATCTACGAGCTAAAATCCACCGCCTCTGAGGAAAAACGCGAAAACAAGCTTTGGAAAGCTCGTAGTCAATCCTCAACCAGTTTACATGCAAAAACGTTTGCCGTTGATGACTATCAAGTGTTCATTGGCTCCTATAATGTCGACCCTCGCTCTGCCAATATCAATACAGAGATGGGTGTGATCATCAATGATGATGAGCTGGCAAAACAATTGCATGGTGCGCTGAGCGATGACCTGCTAAACCAAGCTTATGAAGTCAAACTATCAGATAATGGTAAGCTACAGTGGCATACTATGGAAGACGATAAAAAAGTGGTTTATGATTCAGAGCCACGCGTCGATATCAGCGATCATGTCTGGCTGACTATCATGTCATGGCTACCTATTGATTGGTTGCTATAGCTGCCACCATCAAAAGCACTTTAAAACCTAGTCATATTTACATAATAACAGCGTTATCGAGTGATTCTTTTGCCCAATTTTTTTAGTTTGAATACTTTTTAATTTGAGTACTTTTTAATTTGAGTGCTTTTCATTTAAGCACTATTCATTTAAGCACTATTCATTCAAGTGCTTTTAACTCCGAGGCTTGTTGCCCAAAAACTTTTAGCTCAAACGTCTTTATTTTTTCGGCAAATCATTATTTTTCATATTGATTTGTCGTTTTTTATTATAGCCGGTTATCCAGATAATAATCGGCTTAACGAATACTATTATATGTGGATGCGCGACCTATTATGCCTTCTCGTTCTCAATATGCAATGATGTCTTCTAAAGACAGAAACACCGTACTGTTTATCTGCTTTAGCAGCGCAGTCGCGTTTTTTGATTTTTTGATTTATTTATATCTAGCAGATATCATGGCGACCGCTTTTTTCCCTGCTAATATCGACCCAGCTATTACGAAGGTGCAAGGGCTTGGTCTATTTGCAATTGGCTATTTGGCACGCCCACTTGGCGGTATCATCTTTGGTCGTTATGGTGATATCAAAGGCCGAAAACCCATACTATTGATCAGTATATTAGTGACGGCGGTCAGCTTGTTGGCGATGGCATGCTTACCGACCTATGGACAGTGGGGGCTGATTGCACCAACCTTATTTATAGTCTTGAGGCTGATACAAGGCATGGCATTTGGTCTTTATGTGCCACTCGCTTGGGTTTTTGTGGCAGAGCATGTACCACGCCAATATTCGTCAGTATCTTGTAGCTATGTCACCGCCAGTTTTTATGTAGGCGTGCTGTTTTCTAATGCCTTTTTTCTTTGGTTAACCAATTCTATGACGACTGAGCAATTGGCTAATTACGGCTGGCGCTTGCCATTTTTCATCGCGGCTATTCTGAGTTTATTACCATTATTGGCGTGGCGATGGATAGATGAGTCACCCTTTTTTCTGGAAATGAAAAACTCAAAACCAAGCGATTATGTTGCCAAACCCTTTAATTTACTCTTTAAGCATTGCAAACATTCGCTATTTATCGGTATGGTTCTCACGCTTATTGTTTCTAGCATCACGACCGTTGTTGTGCTATTGCTACCCGATTTGATTGAATTACGTTTTACCTTAGACAGCGATTTATTTGGATTCTCACACAGTCTGGGTATTGTGTTCATGATTTTTGGTTGTATTTTTTATGGGATAATATCCAACCACCAAAACTTCGGTAAGATTCTGACGGTTGGCTCTATTCTTTTAATCGCTCAGATGTTTGCCTTTTTTTACCATCTGCAAGCCAGCGGTGACTACATCCTTATTATGTATGCGCTTTTAGGCTTTTGTGCTGGCATCGTTGGGATGATACCTGCCATCCTTGTACAGTTATTTCCGACCAATGTAAGACTAACAGGAATGGCTTTTTGTTATAATATCGCCTACGGTATTGTTGGAGTGCTTGTGCCTTTCGGGCTGGGTTATGCCACTTTGTATGTGAGTTTCTCACCAGCGCTCTACATTGCATTTATCGGTTTTATCGGCATAATAATGGGTATTTATTTTTATAATTTGCCTGAATTTAAAAAAATCGACCACATTATTTAGCTAGTTAATGGCTGCCTATTATCTGCTTAACGATTGAAATTAAAAATTAAGGTGCAATCGCATGTCTCATACATTGCACCTTGTTCATTTATTTAAGACACCAATATTAAAATATTAAGGCTCAAAACCATGGTTGATATGACCAACAAACGTCTTTCCGTTGCACCCATGATCGACTGGACAACGACGGACTATCGTTATTTCGCTCGGCTTTTTAATCCGCATGTTTATTTGTACACCGAGATGATCAGTACGGGCGCGCTGATACATGGCAATCGAGCACGGCATCTGCGCTTTGATACGCTTGAGCATCCGCTGGTACTACAGTTGGGCGGAGCAGATATTAGCGAGATGACGCAATGTGCTGAATTTGCGCAGCAGCATGGTTATAATGAGGTCAATATCAATGTTGGTTGTCCCTCTGATCGCGTACAGCATAATAAGATTGGTGCTTGCCTCATGGCAGAGCCGCACACGGTTGCCGATTTGGTCAAGCACATGCAAGCGGCGGTCGATATCCCAGTAACCGTGAAGCATCGTATTGGTATCGATGATTTTGACAGTTATGAGTTTATGGTGGATTTTGTAGAAAAAGTGGCAGCAGCGGGTTGTACACGCTTTATTGTCCATGCACGTACTGCATGGCTACAAGGGCTTAGCCCCAAGCAAAATCGCGAGATACCACCGCTACGTTATGAGGATGTCTATCGTCTCAAACAAGACTTTCCACAACTCGATATCGAGATTAATGGCGGCATCGATACTGTTAAAGACATCGAAGCACATTTGCAGCATGTGGATGGCGTGATGATTGGTCGCGCGTTTTATCACAACCCCTACCTATTAGCAGAAACCAATAGCTTATGGAACGAACTAGCACCTAAGCGTTCAGATATTTTAGCGCAGCTGTATCCGTATATGGAGGCGCAGATTGCTAAAGGTGAAGCACTGCCAACGATGACAAGACATTATTTAGGGTTGTTTCAAGGACTGACGGGTGCGCGCAAATGGCGACAGGCTTTGAGTGGCAAACCTCAGCTAACAATCGACGATATCAAACGGGCAGCGGATGAGGTATTACTACTAAATCCTGATGCTTAAGAAAATCCATCATTATGATGACAGCTATAAAAGAGCAATAGTAATGCCGAAATATCCATTATTTATTTAGGCGGTTTGCGCAATATATTGCCACATCGCCGCCCCATTATTCACGATATGCAATAATATCGGCAGTAACAGCGAGCCTGACTTGATACGCGCGTAGCAAAATATCAATGCCAGTACCACAATGGTACTGATTTCATAAATACCATACTGCACATGGATCACCGCAAATATCAAGCTGGTCACGACGCTTGCTACGATTTCCCCTCGATGCCTTGAATAAGTTGACAAGGTAAATTGCTCTGCGATCGCTGACCATAATAGACCACGAAATATCAGCTCTTCGTAGATGGGCGCGACAATGACCATTGCAAATATCAACAGCCATACTGAGCTGACAGACTGATATAAAGGGTCAACGAAGAGCAGTGGCGATTTATCAAGTAAATAAGTCAATGCCTGACTGCCAATCATAAATATCAATAGCAGCCCAAGCAATCCCATACCCACCGCAAATGAGAACGGTTTTAGCGCTAAATACTGCCGACTATCGCCGCCTCTTACACGGATCACCAAAAGGCTAATAGCGATCAATAACACGCAGCCTATAATAATAGAGAGGCTGACCACGGTGCCATCGTTACTACCAAAAAAGAAGATATCAGCCATGGTTGAATTTTTAGAAGCTGGTAAGACTAGCTTGCCAGCGATATACACGCCTAGCAGCTGACTGATAAAAAATGCCATTAGCATACCAACAGTCAGTAGAAAGACACCCAATGGTGAAAATAGCGGCGTGCGCTTAGGCGGCGTATTAAGATTGTGCGAACCAGTAGCATTTTTTAGCATAAAGTCATTACTCAAACGGATATTTTGTCAGCTCGCATCTAGGGCGTGTCCTCAATTCAATCGATTATCCTCTAAATGAGTTAAAAATGGCTAAATTTTGCCAAACATCGTTAAATAGCTTATCAATATCTCGATATTATTTGCGCTACTTTCCTTGTTTGACGGCAATTTATCTCATTTTTATGACCATTTTTAAAATGAGGACACGCCCTAGCATAAGCAATAATGAGCATAAATAGTCATCAGCGATTATGTTGGTAGTTGCTGCTCAATCAATGATAATACTTGCTGAGAGACCGACTCTGGATACTCAAGTGGGAACATATGACCACCGGCATGGGTCTCATAAGGAATATTCAAACGCGACTTTATTTGTTGCGGAAATCGGCGTTTTAAAAAGATACTGTCTTGACCGATAATCAAAGTAACAGGCGGCTTTGGTCCATGATTTGGTGCCAGCCAATACCAAGATGGATTGGTGCGAAAGACAGCGACCTCACTGGCTTTCGGAATCGCCAATGTCACTTTGCCATCCGCACGTTCGTGTAGCCCATGCTCGATATAGCCTTGAAAACTGCGTTCATCAAAGTTTTTGAAAAAGCCTTTATGCCGCATCTTATCGTACGCATCTGCGCGGCTCTCCCAGACATCACGGCGATGCTTAGACACGCCAGCTGGTGACAATTTATCCATCAGGCGGTTATTCATCATCGGCAATCTATCCGCCGTCTTTGCCAAATGCCATAGCAAACTCACTTTGCCATAAATCCAAGGTGGATCCATGAGTACCGCTTGGGCAAAGTACTGCGGCGCACGATACAATGCCTGCAAGGTACACATCGCACCCAGCGAATGACCCACTGCCACTACTTGCGACACGCCATGCTTCTCACAGGTATTTTTGACACTATCAATAATCTGCTGTGTAAGGCTGCGCCAATGGTCATCGACTGGATAATCAGGCGTTGCACCCAGCATGGCAATATATTCAATGGTAAAAAATTCTGCTAACTTCTCAAAAAATGGTTGATAAACCGCACTTGGCATCCCATTAGCATGAGCAAAATGCAGGACAGGTTTGTTGGTTATTGTAGAGACAGGTAAAGCAGTAAAAGTTGGCAAATTAATTTCATCACTCATGACAAGCTCTCTTCGATTTAAGTCGCTATTTAGGATATTTTCTATAGTCATTGAATCTCATATACAATTAAGGCTGAGCATAATCATACGCTCAGCCTCAACAATCATACACAGTAAATCTCAAACATAAAACGCTTAACGCATCTGCGCATTACCTTCTTCTTGCGGTAAAACGTCAAGGCTGACACTAGAGCCAATGCCCGCACCCAATTTAACAGCAAAGCGGTCCATGAATAATTGGAACGGATCTGTTGGGCTATAATTGATGACATTACTCAGCTCTAACTGCTTTTCTAAGCTAGCGATGCTGCCTTTCTTATCGGCTAAGCCAAGCTCAATCGACTGCTCGCCTGTCCAGAATAATCCTGAGAACAGCTTATTTTGTTCAGGATTTTTGAGGCGATCACCGCGACCTTCTTTGACTGCATTAATGAAATGCTTGTGGGTATTGTCCAAGACTTTTTCCACATGTTTTTCTTCATAATCCGTTAACGGACGTGACAAACTTAAGATGTCTTTGTATTCACCAGCAGTAATCGTACGATCTTCTACGCCAACTTTATCCATCAAACCTTTGATGTTATAGCTTGGCATAATCACGCCAATAGAGCCAACCAAACTTGACGGGTTCACATAAATCTCATCCGCCGCAGAAGCAATATAATACGCGCCAGAAGCACCCATATCACCAATCACTGCATAGAGTTTTTTGTCTGGATATTCTTTACGCAAATCCATCATAGTCTGCCAAATCTCATCAGACTGTACTGGTGAGCCACCAGGTGAATTGATATCCAATGCTACCGCCTTTGAATTGCTGTTTTCAAAAGCACGGGTCAATGCCTCATTGACATCATAAGCGTTGGCCACATCACCACTACTAATGACACCTTGTAGCTCAACCACAGCTAAATGCGGCTTGCTCGTGTCTACACCATCTAGACCCGTTGGCGCGCTGCTGCTGCAACTACGACCAAGCGTCAGAAATATCAGTAAAATATAACCAAAGGTCAATAGTTTAAAAAAGATACTCCAGCGACGGGCGCGGCGTTGCTCGACCACACTAGCCAATAAAGTGTTTTCAAGCAATCGCCATTCTTGTCCACTCGGCTGGCTTGGCGGCGACATCGGTACTGGCTGATTTGCCGAATTGTCAGGACGTTTGTTAGGGTCTGGTGGCCAGTTGGGCATATAACTTCCTAAGTCAGAAACAGTCTAAAGCAATAAAAAGAGAAGATAGAAATACAGTCAGTAATAAGGAGCTGCTTCTCACTCCAAATACGGTCACAGTCATCTATATTCATAGGCTGCTAAGTATGGTGGTATTTCAATCATGGTTCAATAGTATAACTGTGAAATATCACTATATTGTAACATTGATTAGATAAGCGATATTTTTATGGCGTCATATTGGTAGTATCTACTGCCGCATTGAGAGACAACGTTGCTTCTAGCATTTTGTCATCATAAGTGATCATTTCAGTGATTGTTTGACGATTTATCACATCGGTAGTTATCTGTGATGTGCTATGTCCTAGCCATGTCACATTACGAAAAGGGCGTGGTTGCTCAGGTGGTTCAACTGGACATAACAATGTCCACATTTGCCAAATACGCTGATGAGTATCTGCATTTAATATCAGACGTGCCTGAGGCATATTGGCTTGATGAGTCGGTGGCTGGCTACTTGATGTGAGTGTTTGCGCAGTGGCAGGTGTTGATTTGAGTGGATCAGCCGCATTATACTTTAACACCCTTATGGGCAAGCTGGCATCTATAGCCACCGTACAATCCCAAACACTCGGACTGTCTATTTTGCTCCACCCTGTCAATGCTTGTATGGACAAGTCACCATTGCCCAACTGCCACGTTTTGCCTTGTTCACAGCGTTGCACACTGATATTCGTCATGTCCTTGGATTGGCTAGTGACTTTATAGGCTTGCTGAAATGCAGACCAACGATCAGAGCGTCCTGCTTGCCAATACTGACTAATAGGTAAACGCTGATTAAACTGAAAAACCGTCAAAGGTAACAGCTCAGAAGCATTAGCATTAGAAGCTAAATACGTCTTATCAGTAGCAAGCGTATCCGTCAATCCAGCACTACTACTCTGCACAACCATACCCTCTAGTGTATCAACTGACAAGCTACCCAGCTGCTGCGCCAATGTCATCGACAGCTTATTCGCCATTAGATTACTGGGCATCATTCGTGCGGCATTGGGTCTGTGGTCAGATAAAAATAGCCAGCTGATGTTTGTCTTATGCGTATTTGTTGTGGATGACTGCTTATTATTGGTAACAGGATACTGCAACAAAGCAGCGCTTATATAGGGGTCACCCGTTGGTAAGATATACAAGGTCGGTATCGTCGTGAGTGATTGCTGATTGGCATATACTGTCATCATTAATAAGGTTAGCGGCGGCAGTGCCAGCCAACGACTGATAAATCCTCGTGGTAGTAGCCATGGCAACATACTTAATAGTACCATCAGCAATATGGCGACATTCACGGGGGTATAAAGCCACGCTTCTGACAATGCAGATAATGAAGTTAACCACGTTATCAGTTCATGCAATTTCGCGACAATGGCGCTAACGAGCAGCCAAATACTATCAGCAATAGCAGGTGATAAAAGATAGCAAAGCCCTGCCAACAGATTAAGCGGTACAATCACCCAACCAAATAAACCGATAGCAAACAGATTGATGACAAGACCCCACAGCGACGCCTTGCCAAATAATAGCAATGTAATAGGCAGTAAAGTAATAAATAGCCAAAATTGTAATTTGAATACACGTTTGCCTATTATCCAAACACGCTTGAATGTAGTATTTACTACACTGGCATTATGAGCAGATGCCGTTTTTGATACGACAGCTGATTGCGTATATGATACATCATCATATTTAAGGAGTAATGCCACTGCGATAAAAGATAGCCAGTACCCTGCCTGCCATAATACGTAGGGATCAAGCCATGCCATTAACACTGCCAATGCAAACAACACCCGCATCGTACTAACCGGCAATAATGTTAAACGTACCAAACCTATCGCGAATAACATCCATGCGGTACGAGCAGCGGGTACATCAAAACCAGTAAATAGCGCATAAATAAAAGCAGCAGCGATCATCACCCACCAGCGCACTTGCCAACGCGGTACATAACGATAAACCTTTGGCCATAGCCGATCAAAGAGCAACACCGCCGCACCCGCCAGTATAATCGCTAAAAACAATACATGAGTGCCAGAGATAGCCAGCAAATGTGAAATACCAGCCAGCTGATACAAATCCTTGGTATCGCGATTGATTAAACTGCGATCACCTATGAGCAAACTTAAAGTGACCGCTTTTGCCTGTTGCGCTGCTGTGGTCTGTGTTGACCAATCTTGATAAAAATGCTGGCGTAATTGCCAACGCCCTTGGTTGATATAAGTCTGAAAACGCTGCAGATATGAAGAAGAGGCAAACGCTGGCTCTAATACCTCAGTATTGGTGACATTTGATGTGCCAACGGTCAATATATTAGCGACTCCATCAATATGACGACCTCGCAGCCAGCGATAACTGTCAAAACCAGATGGATTGCTCAACGCTTGCTCAGAGGTCGCCAGTGGTGCAAGCGCTAAACTTATAAACAGCTGATCGCCAGGTTGTAAATAATTTAAGCGGTCAAACGGATTATTGTCCAAATTTTTCTTGGACGATTGTTTTGATGAATTTTTTGGATAAGCGTTGAGCAATACACGGTACGTGCCATCTTTGTCGTTATTGTTATTTGAGTTATTTTTATATAGGTTATTATTGCTTAGGCTATTATTTTTATCTATTAGAAAGTTACTGGTCATAGCATCTAAATCTTCAACCGCCAACGCCGACACCAAGGGTGATATATCACTAATGACAGCAACTTGTCGATAGCCACTGTCCGTGGCGACGTCATAAACGCTGTCACTTATCCCTTCGATAGTGACTAATGCTTGCACACGCATTGGCTCAGTGATTTCTGTTAATTCTGCTTGTTGATGGCTAATCAGGGCTTGCAGCGCACTGCCAATGATTAATCCAATTGCCAATACAGCAACTAAAACATGATTCAAGATACGAAAGAAGGGTTTAGATTTATGTGAAGTATTATATGAAGGATTACGTGAAGAGAGACCAGTAGTATGTTGCGATAAATGGCTGGGTTTTGCAGAAGGTACATTAAACTGGGCAATAACCATCAGGATAATAGCAAAAATAATGAGCGATAAAGATAAGATGGGAGTATTTAATATATCCATTAACGATGAGCTAGTGGGTATCGCCATACTATCTGCGACTGCCAAAACGCCCATCATGGCGATAATAATCAAGCTACCAATCAACCAGTACACCAGCGCTCCTTGCTTGATGAGGTGAATATTAGTTTTTGCCTAAATAAAGCCATTTGTTATGATAAATAGCCACTTAATATGACGAAAATGTACCGAAACACCAAAACACAGATTGATACTAAAGCCAGAAACAACAACTGATACGTCATGCAATAGCATTTATATAACTATTACCCTATACTGACTGACATATTGCGATGATGATAATCTGACATCATTATCCTCTATATCCTCAGCTGTACACTTTATGAATAATATTACTTTATAGCAGACCATCAATGCGATTGAGCGGACTGTAGCTAACGATTACAAAAGGCGATCCTGTGCCCCAAAAACGTCTGAAAGACCTGCTTCCTACGCCAGAGAAAATCTTAGAAAGCCGCACCTTAAAACTGTTCGCACCGCATCTGGCTGATCCACGATTATGGCACTTTAATCGACATAGCTTAAATAAAGCGGTCTATATTGGGGTGCTTAGTGCATTTTTCCCATTGCCAGGGCAGATGCTGCTGGCTCTAGTTGGCTCATTAATTTTTCGTGCCAATGTTCCCATGGCGCTCGGCTTGACTTGGATTACCAATCCACTTACGAGCTTGCCCATCTTTTATGCAGGCTATTATATCGGTGCCAAAATCCTTGACGTACCGATGATTAGTCTGCGGCTTATCGGCAGGATGATTGCTGATTTTAGCTTATGGGCACTGTCAGATGGTGCAAATCCATTCATTACCTATCGCGGCACGGTATCAATTGCTGCTTTTTGCATAGGCTTGACGATATTAGCGATTGTGACCAGCATCGTTTGTGGGCTAGCATTTAAGGCAGTTTGGCGCTACAAAACCGTCGTGAGCTGGCAAAAACGTCAGCAAGAACCTTCTGATAAACCGCCTAAAATCTAATATATGTTGCTGTTATCAAGTCATGGTAACCATAACGTAGCGAACCACCCTTTACTTTCAACCATTCGCTAACGATAGCAATCTAGATCACCATCTATTATCGATTTTTCTATGCTATGTCTCGATATCACCTTAAGCTGGCTATGACCTAAAAACAAAAGCCATTTTCTTTGTTGATACCAGTCACTCTGCTTCTTTATTCTTTTCTATGGCAGCAAGGATGTTGTCCGTAAGGCTAGTGTCCATCTCGAAAACTTCAACCACTTTTTCATCTTTAAGTAATGTATAGCGTTTGCCCGTTGCACTGTCTTGAGCTTTTAGATCGTAATCAACGCCAGCCAAAGTAATGGCATCAAAAACGGGGGTTAATAGATCTATTTGTGCTTGTTTATCAATTGTCTCGAATAACGTCACATCCATATAGGGTTTTAAAGGTTCATTGCCTTCTTCGGCACTGCCAAAAGCAGCGATTGGGTCGTCATCTCTATCCATCATAATAGTCCTTCTTTAATAAATTGGTGGCATTTTGCAGCCCCATTTTGCGTTTATTTTTATTAAAACTTAGGGTCTGTTGAACATAAATCTTGTCGTTCTAGGGTATATCCTCATTTAATAATGATGATAAAAGCAAGACAAATTGCCGTTAAACAAGAGAAATAACACAGATCATAGTGATATTAATCAGCAGTTCAGTTCAACGACGTTTGACAAATTTTAGCCCATGTAGATATCAATTGACTTAAATCAGGACACACCCTACTACTTAGCAACCATAACCATTTACGCTATTAAAAATAAAACGTTAAAAAATGCAGCGTTAAAAAACAGTTAATACTGCTCCCAATGACCATTACGTAGCAATAACTGACGATCCGCCAGCGCCGCTAGATTGCGATCATGTGTCACCATTAATAGTGCGGTTTGCATGGTATTTTGCAGCTCTGATAATAATCCAAACACGCTTTGCGCATTGTCATAGTCCAAATTACCAGTTGGCTCGTCTGCCAAAATAAGCGACGGCTTCGTAACCAAAGCACGGGCAATAGCCACACGCTGGCGCTCGCCCCCCGATAGCTCACCAGGTCTATGCGCCAAACGATGCTCAAGTCCGACACTTTCTAGTATCGCAATTGCTTGCTCTCTTGCTGAAGTCGTTGAGACCTCTGGTCGCATCAATAACGGCATCGCAACGTTTTCAATGGCAGTAAATTCGGCTAATAAGTGATGAAACTGATAAATAAATCCCAGATGCTTGTTACGCATGGCACCGCGCTCAGTTTCATTCATGCTATTTAACAATTGACCATGTAGCCAGACCTCACCGCTGGTTGGCGTATCAAGACCACCAAGTAAGTGTAGCAAAGTGCTCTTGCCTGAACCACTGGTGCCAACGATGGCGATGCGCTCGCCAGCATGGACGGTCAAATCCAAGCCAGTCAGTACTTGCGTACTAACCGCCCCTTCATCATATATCTTGTTGATATTTTTCGCCTCTAAAATGGCAGACATGGCTTTTCCTTTATTCTATTTATACTGGTATTGATGCTTTATTCAGCGCTACATACAATTTATCAGCCTAAACTTGCACTAAAATTAATTTTACCTAACAAGCATTGGTAATAACTTAAACTGTATATAAAAACTTAAGCGGCATATAAAATCATTTATTCATAACGTAACGTCTGTGCTGGCTGAATCTTAGCCGCTCGGCGTGCTGGATAAATAGTTGCCAAAAAGCTCAGTACGAAAGACGCACCTGTAATCAATACTACATCTAGTACACGCAACTCTGATGGCAAATAATTAACAAAATACGCATCAAACAAGTTCAAATTAAAGACTTGATTAATAAATCCTAAAATATCACTCACTGTAAGCGCAAATATCACGCCCAGTATCGTACCAGCAATCGTACCAATCACACCGATGACCACACCTTGCACCATAAACACTTGGGTAATCAAACGAGGAGATGCACCAAAAGTTTTTAGAATCGCAATGTCCGCTTTTTTGTCGGTAACGAGCATCACTAGACTGGAGACAATATTAAAAGCAGCCACTAGGATAATTAAAAATAGCAGCAAGCCGACCATGGCTTTTTCCATTTGAATCGCGCCAAATAGGTTGCCATGTGTTTGTGTCCAATCATTAGGATACAATTGCTGAGGGGCAATAGCGGCGGCTTTTTCTGCTGCCATCGGAGCGGTAAAGATGTCATTGAGCTTCATACGCACACCCTGCGCGCCATCTGGCAGACGCAACAGTTTTGCCGCATCACCCATCGGGATAAATGCCATGAGGCTATCCACTTCTGGGCTGATGGTAAAAATACCTGTCAAGGTAAAGCGCTTGAATCGTGGTATCACGCCAGCTGGTGAAGGCGATGCCTCTGGCAGCACTAGCGTCACTTTATCACCCAGTTGCAGCCCTAGAGACTGTACCATCTCTTCACCCAGCACAATATTGAACTCACCACTTTGTAAAGTATCAATGCTGCCTTGAACCATATGTTCATTGATAATAGAGACATCTTTTTCGTATTCAGGATCGACACCAGTGACCATAATCCCTGCAACCTGACCGTTTGACGTCAACATCCCTTGCAGTTGAATAAAGGGCGCTACAGCTGCCACTTCAGGATCTTCTTTAATTTTATCAGCCAATTGCTTCCAATCACTGATAATCTCGGTGGAAACGACCGTTGCTTGCGGGACCATACCCAAAATACGGGTTTTTAACTCCCGATCAAAACCATTCATGACTGATAGCACCGTGATCAATACGGCAACCCCAAGAGTCAAACCAATCATCGAGATAAGCGAGATAAAGGAGATAAAACCATTACTACGCTCTGCTCGGGTGTATCGTAAGCCGATAAACAACGCTAAAGGACGAAACATATTCAAACTCTTTATCTTATCTACGTGCGACTTTATATATACTATACAACGAGCAACAGCAAATGCATCTCACACCTGCACTTGCCATAGTCACATATAAATCGAACACAAAAACAGGGTTTCAGACGAGCCAAAGACAGCCGTCAAAAGGGAGCTAGTTTGACACAATTTGGCTGATATGTGCCAGTCATTAGCAAAAACTGGGCGTATTTTTTAATAAAAAACTGGCTTTTGTTACTATTTTTTATGAGGGGCTTGCTATTACTTGCGTCAATACCTATATATTGTATGCTAAGGACAATTGTCATTAACCATTCATTTCATTGTTGTTTGTTGACCCTTTACTGATGACAACGTTGCCAACTATCATAAATCTATCGTGTTAAATAAAGCCTTATGATAGCCAGCAATAGCCGTTTCAGGTCCAAACCTCACGCTGACTAATTTTGAGTATCTTCATGACCATTAATTATCAATACAAAAACGTCCAATCTCCCACCAAGATCACCATGACTGATGAACAATCTGCAGGTCACGCCGATCATTGGCGTATTCTGACCGATGACATGAGTCATGACGTGCCAGAATGGCTACAAAAAATGATCGAAAAGGCGGCCATGCCTAAAGGTCTCAATAGCAATGTCAGCGCTCAAGACAGCTGCCTATTGCTGTCTGAAAACCAGCCTTGTCATATCAATCAAGTATTGGCCATGAAAAATGGCAAGCCTAAATGCTTTATCAATGCTTATCCTTGTGTCGATAGCCCGTATGGACTCAATTGTAAGATTGAGCGCATCATTGCCAATGACAATTCACACGATGCTGTATTACGCTTGCGTACCGCTGATGGCAGTATTATTTACGCCTTTGACCAGCTCTACACCACCAATCGCCATTTATATCAGCAAGACACGTCTTACTTTGTGAACTTTAGCGCTTGGGCACATGAGATTAAGCTAAGTGAGCAAAACGAAGTCATCATGGTTGAAGATCAAGAAGCGATCCGCTACCATCGTGCATTTAACGACATCGTTGCCGCCAATGATGGAAAAATACCCGATGATCTGCAAGAGCAAATCAAAGAATGGAAACCAGAGACCAAAGCACAAATGGCACCAGTTGAGATCAACTTAGGTCACATGTGTGCCTATCTATTCGGTGATACTTTGGGACAAGAAGATGAAGCATGGTGCCAAGGTCAGGTGCTCGGCAAGCAAGAAACAACATTTAATGATAAATCCATTATTCTGTTTGATGTCGTGATACTACGCGAACAAGATGCCGATCCTTTCGTGATTCGTATCGGTGCGCTCAACACGCCAGAGACGGCTTCTATTAAAGTGCATGACTACGTACAAGCGAACGTCTGGCTACAAGCTGCCATCTATAAAGAAAACCAGCAAAGTGCGGCGCAGCAATCAAAAGCCAGTTAACTACTTTACGAGTCATCAGCTACTTTTAATAATGACCATTAAATGTATCATCAAATAAAAAGCCCCTAATAAGCATTAGGGGCTTTTTGTCTTCTTACAATCGTCGGGATAAAACCCTGAAAATATGAAATTAAGCCATGGTCGTCATTGATTTGATACGAGTATATAGCTCTTTTTGTTCAGCACTTGGGCGTGCCATTTGTACTGCCATCAGTTGTGACATATCGCCTTCAACGCGAATTTTACCACCCATAAAGGCACCCATAATTTCATTGGTATCGAAATCAGTGATAATTGATTGCAAGATACTGCGGTCAAGCAACAAGGTAGTTGTCGCGGCATCGTTCAAGCCGCGATGCAATAAACCGTTTGCAAAGTTCGCTTCGATGTCTTGCTCAGTGTCAGATACTTTTAGATTGACGATCATATTCGCCAGTGCTGGCGGCAAATTTAGCTCGCCTGCCTCATTACCCATTTGCTCAACTTGCTCAAACCACTCATCTGTCAAAAAAACTGCCATATTATTGTCCTTAATTGATGTTATTTCAGGCTACCGTTGTTTGGCTCACTCGCCTGACTGGATATCAAGTGATAAAATAGTTGCTCATAATAGCAGTATGAAAACTGCTATCATCACTTATATTTAGCCTCATTATAAGGGTCGACTTGCTGATAAGTAAAACTTATTTAGAGTGCTCATGCGGCCATTGTTACAAAAATGCTGCTGGTCATGATATCTAAGCGCAGTAATTACTGTCCATCTATCACCAAAATGTATTTCTAGAATCGTGATAAAATTGGGTATAAAATAGACAAATTGCATAGCTATAATAAGTTGCTTGCTAAGATTTTTACCAAAGAGTTTGTATTTTGCCGCATAGTTCTGATGATATTTGATTAGGATTGCGTTACAATACCCTTAAACAGAGTCGGGAGTTTTAACTAAACATTACGCAAACATGTTTTTTTGTCAGCCGCCGCTAGCATACGTCTATGGTCAGTACATTTTTATGGCCCTATGGATATTGGTATCTATCTTCATTAGTACAGAATTTTTGGTAATAATTAAGATAAATACTTCACCTCTTTAGATGTTTGATGCTCAAAAACGGCGCATCTTCTTATTCACCTTAATGATTTATTAACAATCCTACTATCGACCAGCTGTGAGTGTCGTGCGTTTAAAACGCCTTTATGCCTCAATACCAGCTGATACAAAGTGAAAGCTTAGATTGATAGTTAATAATATTATGGTGATAAGCGAGACAAAAAACAGCATGTGCCGCGATTCTATTTTTATCTGACTATTACTTTTATGATGCAGATAGCGCGGAGAGTTAGTTAATTCTGTTGATAATTCGGGCTGTAAAGGAATCATCCAATGAGTTTACAAAACACAGCAGTCGCCCCAGTTGACCGTGAGTACGAAATTACTATCGTAAGATTCTTTACGATAATGGCCGTGGTATGGGGCATCGTCGGCATGAGTATTGGTGTGTTCATTGCTTCACAGTTAGCATGGCCATCACTTAACTTTGACATTCCATGGCTGACATTTAGTCGTTTAAGACCGCTACATACCAATGCGGTCATTTTTGCGTTCGGTGGCTCTGCCCTGTTCGCAACGTCTTACTATATTGTTCAGCGTACCTGTAAAACAAGGTTATTTGCTCCTTATTTAGCTTGGTTTACCTTTTGGGGTTGGCAAGCCGTTATCGTATCAGCGGTTATTACCCTACCTTTAGGTTTAACATCGACAAAGGAATACGCTGAGCTTGAGTGGCCAATCGATATTTTGATTGCCTTGGTATGGATCTCTTATGCCATTGTTTTCTTCGGTACGCTCATCAAACGTAAAACCTCACATATTTATGTGGCTAACTGGTTCTTTGCAGCCTTTATTATTACGATTGCATTACTGCATATCGTAAACAGCATGGCGATTCCTGTTAGCGCATTTAAGTCTTACTCGTTATTTGGCGGTGCGACCGATGCGATGGTGCAGTGGTGGTACGGACATAACGCGGTAGGTTTTTATCTAACGGCAGCTTTCTTAGGAATGATGTATTACTTCGTTCCAGTACAGATTGGTCGTCCTATTTATTCTTACCGTTTGTCTATCGTTCACTTTTGGGCATTGATTGCGTCATATATGTGGGCTGGTGGTCACCATTTGCATTATTCAGCGCTTCCAGATTGGACGCAGTCTCTAGCAATGGTATTCTCAATCATTCTATTTGCGCCATCTTGGGGTGGTATGATTAACGGCGTGCTAACACTATCGGGCAGCTGGGATAAGTTACGTACCGATCCGATCATTCGCTTTATGATTGTGGCATTGTCGTTCTATGCGATGTCGACCTTTGAAGGTCCAATGATGTCGATTAAGACAGTGAATGCGTTATCGCATAACACGGATTGGACAGTCGGTCACGTACACTCAGGTGCACTTGGTTGGGTAGGTATGATTACCATTGGTTCGCTATATGTACTGTTACCACGTATTTATAACAAACCTAAGATGTATTCTATCAGCTTAATCACCACGCATTTTTGGTTGGCGACAGCGGGTACTATTTTCTATATCGTATCTATGTGGATTTCAGGTATTGGCCAAGGCATGATGTGGCTAGCTACTAATCCAGACGGTACATTGGTATATAGCTTCGTTGATACAGTTGAGTTCTCACATTTCCCATATATTGGTCGTGCTTTTGGTGGCTTCTTGTATGTATCGGGTATGTTTGTGATGGCATATAACGTTTATAAAACACTTAAAATGCCAGAAGGTAAGCCTGTCGATATCGCAGATCCTACTGATCATGAACCTAGTGTTGATAAACCCTCAGCAGCTAACGTATAAGGAGCGATCATGTCTGGTACACCGCATGAAATTATTGAAAAAAATACAGGCTTGTTGGTTATCGGTATCGTTATTGCTATTAGCTTTGCAACGCTAGTTGAAATCGTACCATTGATATATGACAACAAGGGTCCTGAAGAAGGTGGGGTGAATGCTCCCCTGCCCTCTATGGAGCCATGGACTGCACTAGAATTTGAGGGTCGTGACATCTATATTCGTGAAGGTTGTCACGTTTGTCATACTCAGATGATTCGTCCACTACGTGCTGAAGTTGAACGTTATGGGCCCTACTCACGTGCTGCTGAATCTACGTGGGATCACCCGTTCTTATGGGGTTCAAAACGTACTGGACCTGATCTGGCACGTGTTGGCGGTCGTTATTCTGAAGACTGGCAAAAGCAGCATTTAATTGCGCCACGTTCACTAGTACCTGAATCAGTAATGCCTGGTTTCCCGTGGCTTGCTACCAACGAAGTGAATGGTGAAAACGTTCAAACTAAAATGCGTCTATTCCGTGATCGCTTTGGTGTACCTTACACTGAAGAAGATATCGAAGGAGCACCAGATGCTGTACTTGGTGCCACTGAACTTGATGCTTTGGTTGCTTATCTACAGCAACTGGGCACCGCGATGGAAGGACAGCGCTAATGGGTATTGGTGAATTACAAACAATTGCGACCGTTTCTGCCTTTGTTGCCTTCGTAGGTGTTGCATGGTGGGCGTATTCGCCAAAAAACAAAAAACGCTTCGAAGAAGATGCACAACTTGCGCTTGATGACGAGGATATAAAATCTCTGTCTGAAGAGCAGCGCAATAAGGATAAACGATGACATTTTTTTGGAGTTCTTGGATTACCATACTAAGTATCATGTGTTGGGCTGCTATCCTCGGTGTCTTACTAATGGTATTGAAGTACAAGCCAGAACTAGAAGATGACGGTACGACAGGCCACGCTTATGATGGTATCAAAGAGTACGACAAGCCATTACCTAAATGGTGGCTCGTAATATTTTTTGGCTCTATCGCTTGGGGTGTTGCCTATTGGGTATTTTTCCCAGGTATTTTCCCATCAAAATGGGAAGGTATTGCCACTGTAGAAGTCGATGGCGAAACGGTACCGTGGACCTCTAAGAACGAGCTATATAGCGAACTTGAGAGTAATAACAAAGTATTTACGGATAACTTTGAGAAAAATATTTTAGCAAAAGCGGATGCTAGTGGTGCGACACAGACCTTAGCGGCACTTGCTGAGTTACAGGCAACGATGCGCCGCAGTGAAACACCACCAGCAGATCTGCAAGATCAAATTGACAAGAAAACTGCAGAACTATCCCCTTATGTAGAAAAGCTTTCAGAAAACCGGAATGCTTTAAAAGTTGGTAGTCGTTTGTTCTTACAGAACTGTGCGGTCTGTCATGGCTCTAACGCCAAAGGTGCGATAGGCTATCCAAATCTAACTGACAATGACTGGTTATATGGCGGAGAAGCGTCAAACATTTTGACCACGCTACATAAAGGTCGAGTTGGTGGTATGGCTGCATGGCGTGATCAAATCGGTGAAGATGGGGTACGTGCGGTATCTGAATACGTGCTATCAATATCTGGCAACCAACCTGGTTACGAGCTTGATAAAGCTCAAGTCGCTCAAGGTGAGGAAATCTTTAATGAGCCGACTAACTGTGTACTTTGTCATGGTGCAGATGCCAAAGGTATGACTTCTACTGGCGCGCCAAACTTGACAGATAACATTTGGTTATATGGTGGTGATCGTGAGACCATCCGCGAAACCTTACGTTATGGTCGTGCTGGTGTGATGCCTGAGTGGGAAACCAAACTGGGTAATGAGCGTATTATGCTACTTGCAGCTTATGTTTACTCATTATCAGATAAAACCCCTCAACCTGCTGCTAAAGCACCAACCGCTACTCAAATAGCAACCACTATAGAAACGACGGCTAACTAATATTTAAAGATGGTTGTCATAGCATCAGTGGATAAGATTTGATAAAAGGAGAACTGTTATTGCAGTTCTCCTTTTTTTATAAATTCTTTGATGAGAATTTATCGACTGCTACCGCATTGTCAAAATTTGAGTAGCAAATGAAATGGAGTTTAATACTGCATAGAGCATGACCAATATATCGATCATTATGCTGATATATTGATTGGTTTTTAAGATTATTACCCCATTTATAATAGGGAGAATGCTAAAATGATAATACATAAAAACCACTTATTAGTGGCGAATTTAGAAGATAGTCATCCATTCTCATTAAGCTATTTGCAATCGATCATTTGGTAGATGGGTTAAAATATTTTTCTGTTCAATATTTTATCCGCTACTTACTGACATTGATAACATCACACACTCATACATCTGATGATTAAAGATGTTTGTTCATCATGCCAGCAAACTGATTCTTTTTTAAAAGAGGCACGTTTATGTCAGCACCACAACCCAATAAAATCCCTGTACAGCAAATTGACCTTGATGCGACCAAGCATCGAGTTCACCCTAGGTTTGTCACCGGTTTTTATCAAAACATTCGTGTCGTCACGATGTATGCACTTTTAGCCGCTTTTCTGCTTTTGCCGTGGTTACGTTATAATGGTAGGCAAGCAATATGGCTTGATGTTCCCTCGCAGCATTACTATATTTTTGGCATGACTTTTCTGACCCAAGATTTTTACTTCATTGCCGCCTTTGCGATTATTGCCGCATTCACTTTATTCATGGTGACTGTATATGCGGGGCGTGTTTGGTGTGGCTATGCCTGCCCTCAGACGATCTGGACACATCTTTATCAATATGTTGAAAAATGGGTGATTGGCGATCGCAACAAGCGTATCAAGTTTGACAAAGAACCGATGAGCGCCAAAAAAGCTTTTAAACGTTCTTTGATATATTTTATTTGGTTAGTATTTTCAGTGATTACCGCGGCAACTTTTGTCAGTTATGTCGCTGGAACAGATTATTTATATCAGAGCTGGCAAACCATTGGTTTTATTCCTATTCCTGATTGGCCAACATGGGTATGGGT
Organism: Psychrobacter sp. NC44; assembly: GCF_904846655.1. Taxonomy (NCBI): domain Bacteria; kingdom Pseudomonadati; phylum Pseudomonadota; class Gammaproteobacteria; order Moraxellales; family Moraxellaceae; genus Psychrobacter; species Psychrobacter sp. NC44. Next base: position 47,571 of record NZ_CAJHBN010000004.1, read on the forward strand.
ATCAATGTTTATCTTTACCTTTGCCACTTATGCCAATGCGGGCTACATGCGTGAGCAGATGTGCGTACAGATCTGTCCTTATGGTCGTTTTCAGAGCGTTATGTTTGATAAAGATACGTTAGTTGTGTCTTATGATTATGAACGTGGCGAACCTCGCGGGGCACGTAAAAAAGGCACCCATCCTGAACATTTAGGGGATTGTATCGAATGTACCATGTGCGTACAGGTTTGTCCGACTGGGATTGATATTCGAGATGGCTTGCAAGTTGGTTGCATCCAATGTGCTGCTTGTATTGACGCTTGTAATGAAATTATGGATAAAGTCGGGTATCCACGTGGACTCATTCGTTATACGACAGAACGACAGTTGTCAGAAAAAGAAAATACCCGCGTCATCAGTCCACGTCTATTTGCTTATTTAGCCGTTATTACTATTTTATGTGGTGGCGTTATTTATGCATTGACGGACCGTGTACCGTTAGAGATTGATATTCGCCGTGACCGTAATCAGTTGTCTTCAGTGAATAATCAAGGCATGATTGAAAACAGCTATATCGTCAAGCTGACTAATAAAACACAAGAGCCGCATACCTATACAATAACCCTTGCTCCACAAGAAGGTTTGAGCTTGGCGCTGCGATTCAACGATGTACCATTAGAAGCAGGTGAAAGCTTTGATATGCCTGTGAGTATTTATGGCGATCCTAAGGTCATCGATTTTGAACAAACATCAGTGACCCTAAATGTGACCAGTGAAGATGGTCAGTATAAAGTCAGTAAACAAAACGTATTTACTACTCAAGGGCAGTAGGTTTTTATGAGCGATTGATAGCTTAGCTAGGGCGCGTCCTCATTTTAAAAGTGGTAATAGAAATGCAATAAATGGCAGCCAAACTGGGAAAATAGTATAGATAATATCGTACTATTAACCAACTGTTTGATATAGTTTGGCAAAATTTAACCATTTTTAATCCGTTTAGGTGCTTTCATTCAGATTGAAGACACGCCCTAGTATATAATTCTATATTTCACCTGTGAGTCAGTGGCTAGCAGGTGGACGATTTATCATTAAACTGGCAGCTGTTTCGCTGTCAGCTTATCCATTGATACAGTTTATAGATATCTGATAAACAGATATCTGATTAATAGGTATTTTATGTCTACTCCAGCATCAAATTTTAAGCATCAAGATACTCAGCCATGGTATAAGAATTACATGGTGGTTATTTTTGTTATTGGCATGCCAGCATTTGTCGTAGTGGCCTGTATCTTTTTTGTTTATTACTCTTATCAAATTCGGGATAGCGTGGTACGTGACGACTGGTATATGGATGGTAAGACGCTTTATCATGATGTATCACGTGACAAATTGACTTATGACTTAGATTTGCACGGCGAAATGCAGTTTGCAGATAATGGTGATGTTGTATTCTATCTAAATTATCCTGAACAGAGTCTGCAATCAGGTAAACTGCTGAATGGCAATCCTCTGGCTTATCCTGAAAAACTAGATCTGTCTATCTCGCATGCAACCGACATCAAAAAAGATCACGATGTCGTACTTCAACATGTCGAGGGCAATAAATACAGTGCGCAGGTAGATATAGATCCTTTAAAAGCAAAATATTATCTACAAGTAAGTAGTGATGGTAAAGATGACTGGCGTATGCAAGATGTAGCGAAATTACCACGTTCAAAAGTTAGCTTTGACCCATTACCTGTTTTTGCAGAAAGTTGATTTTACCAATCTTGCTATTATAAGCATGGTTAATATTCAATTTATTAACACATAAAAAACCAGCCATTTATCAATAATGAGCTGGTTTTTTACACTAACGGTTTATGCTATTTTTTATAAATGTCACTTAATATTATCGAATAAGCGAATCGTTAAATAACAGGATTTATTGTTGGAATTTTCTGATTCGTATGCTTATTTTCTGCTGAATTATCCGACTCTGTCGAAAGCAGCTTACGATCAAACTTCGGATTGAACGCTTGGGTTGTTGGCGATACAGGTAAGCCAATTTCAGCCAAGCTCTCGGTCTGCCCAGCTTGAATGTTATCTCCTTCAAACAAACGCTCATTTTCATCACGATCAAGACTTAACTGCTCAAAATCAAACAATTCACGGTCTGCTAGTTGCGACGGTGCGACGTTTTGCATGGCTTTAAAAATAGAGGCCAAACGCTGCGGATGAGCATTATCCCATTCCCGCAACATATCGTTGATAATGGCTCTTTGTAAGTTGGTTTGGCTGCCACATAAGTTGCACGGAATAATTGGAAATTCTTTTAAGCGAGCATATTCGATGATGTCTTTTTCTTCGACATAAGCCAATGGGCGAATAAGTAGATTTTGCTTGTCATCACTGAGCAATTTCGGTGGCATCGATTTAAGAGTACCGCCATGAAATAAATTCAAAAAGAAAGTCGCCAACATATCATCGCGATGATGACCCAGCGCAATTTTGGTTGCGCCAATCTGCTTAGCAAAACCGTATAACGAGCCGCGGCGGAGACGTGAACACGCCGAGCAATAAGTTTTGCCTTCTGGCACCACGCTCTTAACGATACTATAAGTGTCTTTTTCTAAGATATAGTGAGCAATGCCCTGCTCGTTTAGATACGCTGGCAAAATATCCTCAGGGTAACCGGGTTGCTTTTGATCGAGATTGACCGCGACGATATCAAAGTTAATCGGGGCGATACGCTTGAGTAATAGTAAAATATCCAGCAAGGTATAGCTGTCTTTACCACCTGAAACACAGACCATCACCACATCGCCGTCTTCGATCATATTAAAATCACGAATCGCCCAAGAGACTTGTCTACGCAGCTTCTTTTGTAGTTTACGGAACTCTGCTGATTCAGTAGACGTTGACGGTGCAGCGGCGATACTGTCTTCATTTGTATGATCGTCAGCAACATCCTCATATTCCATGCTATCACCATCAGTGTCCCAAGCATGATTATCTAAACCTGTATCAGCTGACATATCATCGATTTCAGGCGTAATTTGTGGCGTAAACAAGGTTGCTGCGGTCATAAGTTACTCAATATCTTTACAAGGAAATTTTGCTAAAAAATGGAAGCATAAAGCCTTTAGCAAGGAAGTAATAGCACAGTGGCTCTAAAAGCAGCGATTATAACAAAATTTGCTAACAGATTGAAAAGATGAGATTAAACTATCAGATTAAATATTCAGTCTTTTTTATGGCTTAGCTTAGGGCATGCTTAACATTCGACCATAGCACTGCTGATAGCTCCACACTTTTATAAACAAACTTCTCATTTGAGCTGATTAAGGTTTCATATCGTATTTATAATGGCTCCGTGGTTCTGTAATGCGCGTATTTTTGCTAAAATAGGTGTTTTTCGCAAACCCATTTCGCAAACCAATAATAGATACCACTATGACTAATGTTACTTCGCAAAGTACCTCCAATAATCAAGCCTTCGATACTGACTTAAATGCTCTGCATAAAAGCCAAAATGCCGTTGTGCTACTGTCAGGCGGGCTTGATTCGGTGACTTGTTTGTATTGGGCCAAGGCACGTTATGCGTCGGTGACTGCGGTCAGTTTTAATTATGGTCAACGCCACAATAGTGAGCTGGTCGCGGCAAAAGCCATCGCTGAGACTGCCGAGGTCAATCATAGAATCATTGATATTGATATCGCTCAGCTTGGTGGCTCTTCGCTGACAGATCACAGTATGATTGTTCCTGATGGCGATACGGATAAATTCCCTAATAAAAAGCGTGATGAGATCGATAACGACGCTATTCCTAACACCTACGTGCCTGCACGTAATACGATATTTTTGTCTTATGCGCTAGCCGTTGCTGAAGTAACCGATGCCAATCATATTGTCATTGGCGTCAGCTCAGTCGATTACTCAGGCTACCCTGACTGTCGTCCAGAGTATATTGCCGCCTTCGAGCATATGGCTAACCTTGCCACCAAAGCGGGCGTTACCGGTCATCACTTATCCATTCAAACGCCATTACAGCAACTGTCAAAAGCAAAAACCATTGAGCTTGGATTGTCATTGGGCGTCGATTATGGGCAAACCATATCTTGCTACCAAGCCGATGCACAAGGTCTTGCTTGCGGTGTATGTGATAGCTGTGCCTTACGCCGTCAAGGATTTGCTCAGGCTGGCATCACTGACCCAACCCATTATCAATCTTAATGAATTATAGAATTGCACTTGCATGAAAGCGTGATAGCAATCAACATTAGCGAAACATTCGCTTGCATTAACACAGCACGCCGCCGTTGTGTTTTAACTCACATACTTGTTATGGTATGAGCGATTGCATTTATCACAAGATATAAGTAACCACATTAGTCAACGAACTATGAGTACTTTTGCTTTACTTTGAGTACAAGATTTAGAAAATTGATGCTACCCGTAAGAGGATATTTATGAAGTTGTTGCCATTATTACCCCTAGCTTTAGCTGCCATTTTTGTGATGCCACAAGCAAACGCTGCCGATATTAAGCAAAATAACATCAATACCTGCGTTAATGGTGCGGTCAAATATAAAGTCGCTGACAAAAGCGATGCGACCAAACTATGCAATTGCACTATTGGCGTGCGTAGCAACATGACCATCGGTCAGATGTGGGAAATTGAGAGCTATGCCCAAGACAAAAAAGATCCGTCTGGACTGCCTTACGTCAAAAAAATGCAAAAAGATTTGCAGCAATGCACCGTTGGCTTAGATTTAAAACAGCCACAAAAACCAGCGTAATACACATCTCGTTTGATATACAAAAGACTGGCTATTGCCAGTCTTTTGTATATGTATAAGTGATTGTTTTTAATATAAATTTTCAATACTTGGTATAAATTGGTAGCCAGTTTGGTAGCCATTTTTACTGCTAACTTATCTTTTCAGGTTTGCGAGCGTCTTTAATATTTACTTATACCGCTTTGCCGTTACTATCTAATGTCGGCGCGATCAGTCTTATCACTGTAGGTCTGTTTGCTATTGGCTCAACGTCTTTCATTGTTGGCTTGTCTAATAGCGCTAGCAGCTTTGCTTTTGACATGGTAGCAGCAACCATAGCAGATGCTTGTCCGTTAGCCTTAGCGGTCAATCTAGCATCGTCTAATTCTGTCATCAGGTCATCAATACTCATCTTTTGCATGGCTTATCCTTTGAGTTAGCAACTGGTCATCGTTTGCCAATTCATTCATCAGGTCACTAATGGTCTGCACCGCATCGGCATTTACGTCTTTTAACTGTGGTCTGTCATACCCTGTCAGCTTTGCCATAGTAGCAGTGGCTTGTATCATTGCAGACGGTTTGCGGTCATCTATGGCGATTTGCCTTGCCTGTTCTAACTGGTCAAGTAGGTCATCAAGCGTTAATCTGCTCATGGTTCAATACTCCTCATCTAATCGCTTACTGATTGCCAGTGCTGCATCAGGTGATAATCCTGCAATATTGAAAACGACTGGCTGATTGTTATGCGGTGTCACGTCCCTCATGTTGTCCATGCCAAGCAATTTAGCTTGTGCGACTGTAGCAGTAACGATAGCGTTCGGATTGCGGTCATCAATCGCTATCTGTTTGGCTGTCTGCAAGTCTGCAAGTCTGCTATCAGGTCATTTAAATCAGGTATTTTCATTGCTTAGCCTCAACTGGTGCAACCGAGTTTATCGAGTGTTTGCTGCCATATCTTAGCAGTCAGTCTGTCATGCTCATTCACTAGCCTATCAAACGTCTTTGAGTGCATGCCTTTTGGCTTTGAGCCGTTGCCGTATGCAATGCCTGATTGCCACCCTAAACGCTGTCTAATGGTATCAGCACGACTGAATACGCGGTCAATCGGTTGCTGTAACTGACTGCCATAGTTTGCACCAATACAATGACGGCAAACATACAAGCCAGCGCAATATAAGGTCGATGTTCTTTGATAACACTTAGGGCATAGCCACCAGTAACGATGACCGCCATAGTTGCATGATGTTTTTGTTAGCTGAATAGAGTATTGATAGGGTTTGCTGCGATGGTTATAACTGACTTCGATACTTTGAGCATTACCTTGTCTTAGCTGCTCACGATAGCGTGAGATAGGTAACTTTAAGTAGTCGTTTAAGCTGTGAGTAGTGGCAAGTGCTGGCATGTTATCTAAATCATTAAGCAATTTTGTTATATTATAACATTCATCTGCTTTTAACCTTAGCATTACTTAGCAGCTTGGGCGCTTCTAACAATACCCTAAAATAGCCGTTGCTATAACTCCTCATGCCACCAATGGGGAAAATGGGGAAAGTAGGAAAGTAAGTTCTTAAAGCTTTGACCTATATAGCCTATAACGTTTTCCCCTTTCGAAAGCAAAAAGGCAAGTAAGGAAAGTTAGCAGTCTTTAAACCGTTCACTTTCCCCACTTGCCTAATGGGTTAAAATATAGGAAAGCTGGCTAGGGTAGGTATAACAAGCGTTCTAACCGTTGCTTTCCCACTTTCCTAGTTTTCCCCCTACTTAGCCTCTAATAATTCAGGTCTTACCTGTATGGTTCTAGCCCTGCCATTGGTTATGATCTTAATATAACCCTCGCTTTCTAATACCTCAGCTATCAATTCAAAGTTATGCTTTTGCCGTAAGTGCTTAGGGGTAACCTTGCTTTGAGCTGTTGAATAAGCCAGCTCCTTAACCGATTGCCTATTACAGTATTTCACTAGCCAGCTGATTAGCTTTTGAGCGTCATTATCACCAGCTTGGGGCTTGTCAGTGTATCTCATACGCTCGCTTATAGAGTAGTCAGTCAGTAATGAGGCTCTATGTATATCATCAGCTGATATAAAGCGTTTACCATCAAAGTAAGCAAGTATTGAGGCGATACGGCTGGTATTCTCATGTAAGCGTCTAGCATAGCTTGCATACTTCTCTAACTTGCCACCTTTGCATAACTGGCTTTCTTTTTCGGTTTGATAATTGGCTAATGCCTTTCTAGCTTGCCTATCTTTAAAGGGCATATTAAAGCGGATAATATTACCCTCGCTATCTTTATCTACACTATCGGCTATAGGGTCTAGCAGCGTTTGGCATCGTTGCCAGTAAGCCTGCAATCTTGGGTCTTGCTCTGGTTTAGCGTCTAGCCGTTCATCAGTGTTATAAACTATTTGACCGTTCATATTGTCAGGAAAGGCGAACAAAAAGCGCGGTAACAATCCTTGACCATTCATAGCCTCATCATTTAACGCTGGGGCGATAACTGGCGGTTGTCCTTGCAAGTCTAAAGTAAATCTAACCCCATTCATGCTGTTTTGCTCTATGGTGTCATAACGAGGCGATAGCAGCCTATCAAACGATCCATCACTCCATATATCACATAGCTGGCTAATATTACTTTTAGCCGTGTCACTGGTTAAGCTATGACCGCTTAAAAATAGGGCTGCCTCAGCCGTTGACCATGCTATATCGGTGGTATTACCGATCAGCATATTATCTAAAAAGCCTTGAATAGTGCCAGACTTAACCAAAAGTATGGTTTGCTTAGGCTTGGGATTTTCTAGTAACCATAGCTCTAAATCTTTCTTAGGCATGCTGGCTTTTTGTGCTAACCATTCATCTAGCAATAACCTATATTCTTTGCGCTTGTCGTTTTGATAATTGAATAGCTCTTTATGAGTAAAGCCTACCGTTCTACTTTTACCGCTGCCACTGTCGCCCTCAGTGAGTAAAAATAGCGATACTGGCATAAATTTATCACCTAACGCATAAGGGGCGTTTATGTATTGCTGAATGGTGGTAGCTAATGCCCCTAGCATGCATTGCCCTGCCATTGCTGGCTGTACTTGCGCGTGATAGGTAATTGCCGTTAAAGCCTCTCTTAATATTTCGCCCTCTTTGCCCCATGCTTCTACTGGATAGGGTGTGGCTTTGCTGTGTTGATCTGCAATATCGCCTAGCTTTCCCCATGCCTCAGCTAACAAGTCCTTGATAATTGTTTCAGGCTCATTCAAAACATCATCAAGTGTCTGCTCATTATCAAACGATAGCAGTAAGTCAAAAGTAGTAATAATAGCTTTGACGTTTACCCCTAGCAGTGGCTTAATTAATTCATCTTTTCGCTCTATAGTGGTCATAACAATAACTTGCTTAACCTCAGCAAAATGCCTAACCATATTATTAAAATGAAAGGGATTAACACTAACTAATATAGTAACGTTTAGCCCTTGGCTTGTTAGCTGCCTGTATAGCTCTATACCCTCAGTAAGATTCCTTACCGCGTACCAAACACTATCTAAGCTAAGACTGCCAATAACAAAAGCGCATGGCTGGTTTGGGTCTGTTATCTCTATAGGCTTATCACTGTTAGGCGTGTAAATGCCTATATTGGCTGGCTGGTGCATATTATCGCTTAATATCATAGCCACCTTGCCAGCGGTATCTACTACTTCACCTGATATATAAAAATTATCACTAAATTGTCTTACTTTATCACCTTGACCTAGTGCTATAAGACTGGTTAATACATCATCATTTGCTATAATCTTATCTGTAGTTTGCTTTGTACTGCCTAGTAAAGTGTTAAGCCCCTTGTCATCAGCTTGGGGCTTTGCTTTGTCTGCAATAGTCATTTGTTGCCCTCCTTAATGACAAGCATTTTAGGATCAGTTGGCTGGCAAGCTACTAATGATATTAGTAAGCCAATGCCTATAACCCATGCCATAAAGATGATAAACCTAAGTAATAAGCCGCGTTTTTGCGGTTGGCTGGTGCTGGGCTGCCCGTGGTCGGCTGTTAGATTGGTTCTGTTATCTTTGGTCATTTCTTACGTCCTCCACGTTAAAGGCTATTTCTGCTATGCGTGTCGATAGCCCTTTTAGTGAATCCACTTGTCTGCTGCCTGTTGGTAACCGTCCATGTAAAGCTAGTAATTTGTTTTCTACTTCTACTACCTCTATCAAGCTATTAATAGCGGTCACATTGGCGTGCAAGGTAATGATTAGCTGGTCGATAAAGTCATCAGGTATCATCAAAAAGCCCTCATCTTTTAGACCGTCCATGACTTGAGTTATAAAGTCGTTATCACTCATGGTCTGTTGCCTCCGCTTGGTACGGTAATGCGTGTTCACAAAACATCTCGCTAACAATACCTGCCAGCTCGCTATTGGCATAAAGTGCGGCTTTGACTGCCACAAGCACGCCTTGGCTAACATCGTCTTTTGTATTGATAGCATCTAGCGCGGTGGCTAAGTGTTCGGTATTAATATAAATATCTTGTACGCGGTCATTCATAAGACGTAAGTAAAGGCTATCCACAGTTACTAGGCGGCTGGCTGGGGTGTCGATTGATATGCTAGGGTGGTTATTCATTTGGTCACCTCATCGGCTGCATTAGTAACGGGTGTATCAATCCAATAGACGTTCCAGTGCTTGCCGTCTTTATCTACTCGCTTGCGCTGTATGGTTAAGCCTGTATTTTCTAGCTGGTTAATGCGAGTGGGTAGCGTGGCTATTCTATAAAGTTCGATAGCTTGCCAGCGTGTGATTGATTGGCCTGTCAAAAGATGATCTTTAATGATTTGGTTTTGAGTGCGTTTTGGCTTATCCATGACTATATCCCCTCATTAGTAGCGTTTAGATATTCCACAATATCGCTACCTTTAAAGTAGTAAACGCCATTGATAGATAACGGCTTTGTTATCGTGCCAGCTTTGATCCAGCGTCTAATGGTTTCAGGGTGTTTTTGGAATACATCGGCTATCTGCTTAACCTGATATAGCTCTTTTGGGTTCGCCAATAGGTAAGCTAGGTTTAGCTTGCTGGTGGGTGCTGCGTGGGTAGTGTTAGGCATTGCCTTAACTCCTTAACGGTTATGGATTGAAGTCGTTAAGGACATGCTATTGTAGGTAGATGTTGCTAACAAACGAAAGCCCGTAGTCTGTGCATAATCCTTGGATTTTGTACAGACTACGGGCATCATGTGAAGACTAGCGATACATTACTTATCAGCTTCTCTTAAAGCGTCATATATATATCGATATTTATTTTGCTCTGGGTTTGCATTGAGATATATGTGCTCAGCTGCATCACTATATTTCGAAAATCCTTCTTTCTTCATTATTTCTAAATACTTAACTTTTAGACTTTCTTTTTCTTTGTTCTTCTCATTCCAATAACCTAATGACCTCTCTCTATTTTTTGCAGATAAACTAGCATTTACAAACTCGTCTATTTTTTCATTAGGTATGGGGCTATATCGTTCTTGTAACATTCCATAAAAAAAAGATGCATTCATCATACTGCCAAAAGCATCACTATAATTCTCTGTCAAAATATATAATTGAGATAATAATGAGTTCAAAAAAGCACTGAATACGGTATCTGGATAAATTTGTACGTTAGTATTTTCACTCAACATACCTAGGTATTCTAACTCTTTGTTTAGCCCGATGAGATGGTTATAGATCTCTGATCTATCAGTGATTTGGTAATTTTTGATAAAATAATCTGTAATATCTAGTCTTGCCTCATGAAAACCTTTATGTACTGATTTGGAGTATGTAAAATTATAATCGAGGGCTATATAGTTGAAGTATAAAAGTCTTTCTACTTCTGTAGATTTCTCTAAGAGAATGTTTTGATCTTTAGTTATACCTACATAATAGGTGAGCATAGAGTTCATTTCTAACTCATAGACAGTTTTTAATAGTGTATGAAAATAGTTCAATCTTTTTTCTATGCTTAATACTTTACTCTTTCCACCTTCTGCATCTGCCATAGCTATAAGTTCAAAAAACTTACGCTGTACATCAGTTATTTCATCTGCATTTTTTTCCATAACCATGCCTTACCTGTCATTCATACCTTAATAAAAATAGGTGCAAGGCATGCCAGCTTAAGGCATGAAATAGCTGGCGTTCGGGTAATTAGTCCTAGCCTTGCATGGTCATTGTAGCGGTGTTATCCGCTAAATAGGGTTATGCTTTTAAACGTCTATCGCGTCTTACAAGGCTTTGACTATACCCAGTGATCTTTAAAGTGATATTGTCATGCTTTTTAGATAGGCTTTGCCTTTCTTTAACTGCCAACTCATAAGGGAATGAGTTCATTAATGTTTTGCCGTCATCTGTTTTAAAGTCGATAGGCTCACCATCTTGTAAAATAGAATAACAAGGTGAGTATTCAAAGCCGTCATATTCTGCACCATCAGGCGGTAAATTATCCCAAAATGAGCGGTCATCTAATTGCTGGCGTGTTGGCTTGGTGTCTAGTGTCATCATTGTTACTTCTCCATTGGTGGGTTTTGTTGGTTAGGTTTTAGCCGTGTTTCTGTTTGGCTGTTTTCTTAAAATCTGCATGAATAACATTATCAAACTTGCCAGCCTTGATAGCGTCTAAGTAGTTCGCCCATGCTGTCATCATTTCGGCTCGCTGCTCTAGTCCAGTCATTCGATTGTATGCAGTGCCATAGGCGTTAAGCATGCGGTGACCTAGTGCCAGTTCAGTTATCAGTTCGTCATAGCCTAAACGCTCCATTAGCATTGTTTTTGCGCTACTTCTAAAACCGTGTGGGCTGTGAATATCTTTATAGCCTTGTCCGTTATTCATTAGATCACTGTTTAATACTTTGTTTATTTCTTGCGTATGGTGATAAGGCTCAGTTCTACGCCTTGGATTATGGAATACATACTTGCTATCACCTGTCAGGCTTTGCATATGCTCCAATATAGCTATGGCTTGCGGTGCTAGTGGTATTACCATACTTTCTACCATATCTGCCCTAGTGCCTGATTTTTGCGGCTTAAGTTCCCATTGTTTTTTAAACCAATGAATATCTGCCCACTGCATGGCGCAAGCATCACCTACGCGAGTAAAGGTAAGGGCTAGTAGCTGCAATATGTGCTTATTGTATAGCTGGCTTGCATCATCTAGCTGCTCAATATCTCTTAGCAGTTCGGCAAATTCTTTAGGGTCTGTTAATGATGGATAGTGAATAGCTTTGTGAGTCTTTAACGTGCCTTGCAAGTCGCTGGCTGGATTGTACTCAATCACTCTATGCTTTTTGGCTAGCTGTAGAATACTTTTTAACAATATTTTGACTTGTAGGCCTTTAACTGGGCTTGTTTTTTGTATGTCAGTTATAAACTTTATGACCATGCTAGGTGCTATCTCTGTAACCCTCATATGCCCTAACTGCTTTTGAATGGGCTTTAACAACACTTGATTGTTATATAGTGTTTTAGGGCTTAGGTTTTTGCTGGCTTGTAGTTCTTGCCACTCGCTAATGAAGTGATCCAGTGTGTTGAGCCTATCGAGTAACTCGTTTTGTTTTTCTACCTCTTTATGTTCTAAAGGGTCTCTACCCTTGGCTAGCAGTGTCATGTTGTTTCTGTACATGTCTTTAGCATCAGCAAGGCTTAACGCTGGGTATTGTCCTAGCGTCATATAAGGGCGTTTGCTTGTTATTGGGTGGCTGTATCTATGTCTAAAATCTACTGCAGCATCTAAGCCGTTTTTATGCGGCCTTATCCGTACTTCTAGACCTTTATAGCCAGCGATTGGATAGCTAACAGTCTTGCCAGCTTGGATTGTGTCCTTGGTGGCTTTTTGGATTTGTGAGTCTAGTTTTATCGCTTTTGTAGTCATATCCCTTTGCCTTTACCTTGGTAGCCATTTTGGTAGCCATTTAAAATGCTTTACATCGTGGCATAATGTTGTACGTTGTTAGATATGTTATAGCTAAAACGGCCGTATATCAAGGTATTTAAAGGGTTTTGCAGTATTTTTTATTGAACGTTGTTTTTTGATGTAGGAAAAAATAGAGTTAAAATATACTGGCTATTGCCAGTCTTTTTTGTTGTCAATGCAGGCGCAAAGTGTAAAACTGATGATGAATCGCTGCTAATCTGCTTATAATAAGCACACAGCATAGATTACCAATCGGCATAAGCACTTACATAAGTACTGACATAAACAAAAACGAATAAGGATTTTACAATGGCAAAACCGACCACAGAAAACCTAACCTTACCTGACTTTCCAGTGACGATAGTACGAAAGCTTGCCGGCAACTTTATCCATGATGAAATCAATCTCCAAGAGATGATTGCCAATACTGATAAAGGGCTTATTTTGTACTTTTATCCAAAAGACAGTACGCCAGGCTGTACCACTCAAGCAACCGAATTTACTGCTCACCTCCATGAGTTTGATGATTTAGGCTATGACATTATCGGCGTCTCACGTGATAGTGATGAATCTCACGAGAAATTCATCACCAAATATGATTTAAACATTGCCCTTATCAGCGATACTGATGAAAAACTATGCCAATACTTTGACGTTATTAAAGAAAAAAATATGTACGGCAAAATAACGTTAGGGCTGGTCCGTTCAGCGTTCATCTTTAACAAAGATGGCGAGCTGACCCATGCTCAGCGAAATCTACGTGCCAAAGGCTACACTGAACGTTTGCTTGAAACCTTAGCACCTTAACCAATAAAACTAAGAGTCATAAAAAAGCATTTTAAAATAGACGCTAATAATCATTACGATAAACGCTTGATATCAGAGGCTAAAAATAGTTTTTTAATAATTTTTTAGAGCAAGCTCTTATCAGAGAAATCTCTTAAAAAACTCATCTAAAAAACAGCCCTGAATACTAAACATCTTATAACTTGAGAATCATATGAATAAACAAGCCGATACTGCAGCGGATAACACAGCATCCAAAGCTACTCGCCAAGTATCTGTTGCCGTTATCGGTGCAGGTACTGCTGGGCAAAATGCTTTTCGTCAAGCCAGTAAAACCCATGATAATGTTGTTATTATTAATGACGGATTCTGGACGACCACTTGTATTGCGGTCGGCTGTATGCCAAGCAAACTATTGATTGCCGCCGCTGATCGCGCGTATGAAGCCAATCACTCTGCTGAATTTGGCGTCCATGCCACTGTCCAGATAGATGGCAAGCAAGTCATGCAACGCGTTCGGGACGAGCGTGCTCATTTTGCTAGCTATATCAAAGCTCAAGTAGATAGCTGGCCTGATCACAAAAAAATCTCAGGACGCGCTCATATCAATAACCAAGGATTCATTGAAGTCAATGATGAGCTGATTGCCGCTGACAAAATCATCATCGCCACGGGCAGCTCTCCATTTATCCCAGATGGCTGGGCAGATAAGCTTAGTGACGCCATGCTCACCTCTGATACGATCTTTGAGCTCACAAATTTACCAAAAACAATGGCCGTCGTCGGTACAGGCGCTATCGGATTAGAGCTAGCGCAAGCCTTTAACCGCTTAGGTGTAGAAGTAACTTTGTTTAATCGTGTCAAACGTGTTGCAGGTCTCAAAGACGATGATATCAATAACAAAGCTATCGATTGCTTAAGCCGCGAATTGACCATGCATTTGGGCAGCAAAATCAGCGATGTCGGCGTGCAAACAGCCACGGATAATGACCATTCAGCCGCGTTCATTGATTATGAAGACAGTGCTGGAGAGTCGCAACAATGGCAAGGGGAGTATGTACTGGTTGCCACTGGTCGCCGCAATAATATCAAACCGCTGGGAGTCGAACATTTAGGCGTTGAGCTTGACGACAAAGATCGTCCAAAGCACTTGAATAAAAAAACAGGTCAGATTGGTGATTTAGATGTCTATATCGTTGGTGATGCCAACGCCAATCTCCCACTATTGCATGTGGCCAGTGATGAAGGCTATAGCGCTGGAAGTATGGTCTGCGAGAATGAAGACGCCGCTCATATTCGCCCGCCCGCCACGCCCTTCTCGATTGTGTTTTGCTCACCACAAATCGTTAACGTCGGCATGTCTCTACCAGACATTCAGCAGGATACAAGCTTAGAATATGTCATCGGTAGTGTCAGCTTCGACAATCAAGGACGTAGTCGCGTGATGGGCGTCAACTGTGGCCTGCTACATATCTATGGCTGTAAAAAAACTGATAGAATCTTAGGCGCAAGTATGGTGGGGCCCGATGCCGAGTATATTGGACACATTTTAGCGGCAGCGATTACCAATGATTTGAGTGTTAAGGCCATGCTCGATACGCCTTTTTATCATCCTACGATATTAGAGGGCTTACGTACCGCGTTACGCGATGTTCAACACAAAATGGCAATACCTTATCAGTATCAAGACACACAGGAAGATAGCTTTTAAGCATCAGCTCAGCTACACTTTCAAAACAAGGATGTGCCGTATTAATCATCACTCATGTTGTGTTTGGTAGCACTGACGACTTGAGGTACTTTAAAAACTCTGCATGGACCAAAAAATGGCAATCGCTAGTATTACTGATTTTTTTAAAGAGATTGTTCGTGACCTGCATACTAGCCTCTACCTTGCGCTTGGTGGCTCTGTCGATGAAGAGTCGCTTGATTGGTCGTCTCAAGCGGTAGAGCTCGCTAGTACTGCCATCAAAATCCTAATACTGCTGGCAGTGTTGGGATTTTTTTATTGGCTTGCCATTTATATCCTTAAGCAAAGTAGGACAAAAATCCGCCTGAATGAGCGCCGTACCAAGATTGTTCGTTCAGTCTTGCGTTATATTTGGATAGTTGCCAGCCTGATTGCCATTATGAGCCAGATTTACTTTGAGCCAGAGACTATCAAAGCTACTGCAAAAGCCAGTACATGGGCGGGGATTTATTATGTACTTTGGGCGTCATCTGGACAGATTATCCATAAGGTGTTACAGCATTATGGTCTCAATGCTTCTATAGAGCAGCTGCTTCAAAACATCTTGTCAGTGCTGCTATTGGTACTCGGACTTGCCAGCGTCATGGCGCAATTTGGTTTCGATATCGTCTCATTGGTCGCAGGTTTAGGGATTGTGGGTTTGGCAGTCGGTTTTGCTGCCCAATCAACGCTTGCTAATTTCATTGCAGGTATTACCATTTTACTTGAACAATCTTTCCAGGTTGGCGACTGGATTCATATCAATGACAATGAGGGTCGCGTCGTACTCATTGCGTTACGCACCACCCATATTTTGACGCGAGACAACATCACCGTCATTATTCCCAACTCTAACGTTGCCTCCTCTGAGGTGACCAATTTAACTTCCAAGAACTTCATACGTTTCGATATTCGTGTGCGTATCGCCTTTGAAGATGATGTCGATACTGCCCGCAAGGAAATTTTGCAGGTGCTTACTGACACCGATGTGGTACTTAGCCGTCCTGAAACCTCGGCCACCGTGGATGAAATTGGTGAGTATGGAGTGTTCTTTATCGTGCGTTTTTGGGTCAAGCCTGCCGCTGTCGCTCGCATGCCCAAAATTAAAGAAGGTCTAAAAGAAGATATCAAGCGTGCCTTTGATGCCGCTAATATTTCTACTCCTTACCCTCATATGCGTCTGCTTATGCCAAAGGATGTGGATTATCCTATTGCCACTAAACCTTTTGCAACTACAACGCAGGTCGTGTCAGAAACGCCACCACTGAGCAAAGCGGATAAATAAGCTCATTATATTATTTATCCCTTGAACAATTTATCCCACAATTTTTAGGCTCAAGGTTTTCATCTTTAGTATGATAAGCATGATTCTGTGAAAGATGACATTACTGAATCTCTCTTTGATAAACACCACCACTTTAAACCATCCTGCCTTGAATTATGGTAAAATCGGCGGTTAAACATCTTATTTTATGATGTGCATTACTTATCAATTTAGCCCACAGGTATCCGTATGACCGAAACAACCGCGCCCGCATCTCTAACAGCAGCTTCACCAGAATTGTCGCTTGACCTTATTATCACCTGTGCCGATGGGCTTGAGGCACCACTCCAAACTGAGCTGACAAGTTTTGGTATTGCAAGCGAAATCAAAAGTACAGGCCGTCTGGCAGTTACTGGTACTTTGCGTGACTTATATAGTATTTGTTTGTGGTCACGTGTCGCCTCGCGGGTATTAATGCTCATTAAACGCAAAAACATCAATGCCGAATACGATGTGGCTGAGCAACTTTATGGCTTGGCAAAATCGGTCAATTGGATTGAGCAGTTTAGTTTAGAGCAAACCTTTGCCATTCGTCTGTCGGTCGACAAGCGTGTCGCCGTCAGCCAACAGTTTGCGATGCTACGTATCAAAGATGCGATTGCAGATACGTTCAATGAAGTTTATGACAGCCGTCCTAACGTCGATAGTAAAAACCCAGACTTTTCTATATTTGCAACCGTGAATGATAAGCAAGCTGAGCTGTATTTAGATTTATCAGGTACCAGTTTGCATCGCCGTGGTTATCGTGTGGCAATGACTGAAGCGCCACTCAAAGAAAACTTGGCAGCGGCTCTACTATATAGTGCAGGCTGGCACAAGAAAAATGAAGCTGGCAATGCACCTTTTTATAATGCGCTAATTGATCCAATGTGTGGGTCTGGCACCTTTATTATTGAAGCACTACTCATGCATTGCGATTATGCTGTGGGTATCGATAAAGCCGCCAATCAATTTGGTTTTTACCAATGGCAGCATCATGACGATGCCTTATGGCAACAGATGATCGATGATGCCCAGACACGTTTCCGCGAAGCCTTAGCAATTGCTAATGAGCAACCAGATACATTACCGCTGATTTTGGGTTTTGATGCCGATAGTGGCGCGATTTTAGCAACAGAGAAAAACCTGATTGCCGCAGGTTTGCAAGATTTACTCCCATTACTTGATCTTGAGACGCGTGCGCTTGACCAGCTGAGCACTATTTTGAAGCCATTGGTCGATGACGGTCGATTGAGCAATCCTCTAATCATCACCAACCCACCTTATGGTGAGCGTTTGGGTGACGAAGAGATGATTAAGCCGTTATATCAGGCGATTGGGCTTATTTTGCAAGACAGCTTTGCTGGTAGCGGCGTCGATCCGATGCTTGGCATATTGGCATCTAATGTTGAGCAAGTTGATATCTTACCTATCAAAGAACCAAAAACCTTACGCTGTCATAATGGTGCTATCACCGTTTATTTCCGCTACGGTACGTTGATTGCGGGACAAACGGGCAATCTCGTTAGTCGCTTCGAAAAACGTGAGATTGAAGTAGAAGAGGGACAAGACTTTATCAACCGCTTGCAAAAAAACCTGTCCAAGCTGAAGAAGTTGGCTAAAAAAGACAAGGTCAGTAATTTGCGCGTTTACAATGCTGACTTGCCCGACTTCAAAGTCGCCGTCGATTTATATGGCGACTATGTGCACGTGCAAGAATATGCGCCACCAAAAACCATTCCACCTGAGACGGCTAAAAAACGCTTCAACTTGGCATTAATGGGTATTCGTGAAGTTTTTGGTATTAACCGTGAACAAATATTTATCAAGACCCGTGCACGCCAGTCTGGTAATGACCAATATAGCAAACAGAACACCACAGAAAAGCGTGGTAAATTCCACGTTGCACGTGAAGATGGTGCTTATTTTTACGTCAACTTTACGGACTATTTAGATACGGGTTTGTTCATTGATCACCGTAATATGCGTGCCCGTATCAAAGACAACAGTCGTAATAAATCTGTACTGAACTTATTTGCTTATACGTGTACTGCAAGTGTGCATGCGGCGCTTGCTGGCGCGAAAAAAGTCACTAGCGTTGACTTGTCACAGAACTATCTAGACTGGGGCAAGCAAAACTTTGTATTAAATGGTCTGGACGTTAGCCGCAATAAATATCAATTCGTCGCAGCCGATATCTTTGAATGGATTAAAGACAATACTGAACAATTTGATATCATCTTTATCGATCCACCGACTTTTTCGAATTCGAAAAAGTTCCAAGGTACCTTTGATGTGCAGCGCGACCACTCTGCCCTCATTAATCGTGCGATGAACCGCTTGACCTCTGACGGGATTTTGTATTTTTCAAATAACTTTACCCGCTTTGAGCTCGATGAGCAGTTAACTGAGCGTTATGAAATTATTGATATCACGCAAAAAACCATTGGTTTTGATTTTGATATTAAAAAGCCTATTCATCAAAGCTTTGAGATTCGTCATCGTCAGGGCTGATAATTTAAGTTTATGGATGGATATGAAGGTTAACCACCGCATTTAGATGCCATCTTTTATAGTCAATCTTGTCATACACATAACAATGACCCAATCGGCTTTGATTGGGTCATTTTTTGTTGTTATGATAGAGCGTCATTAAGCAATCGTTTTGCAGCTATAGTCAGAGCACTTTTAAACCGCTACGGTGTTACCCGCCCTAGATGTACTCAGTGTACTATCTGCGGTCGGTCGCCTTGTAGCGATTCTAAAATTCCTTGACTATATAATTTTTCGACCAGTTCAATCCCACTATCGATTTTGCTACTTTAGCTTACGTCTGATAGCTTGCATTGCTATTGCTTTTATTGCCCCTCTCCCTACTCTAATAACCTTTTACTTTAATAATAAGGACAATCCCATGGCTTTATCACTTAATAAAGGCGGTAACTTATCGCTCACCAAGACTGATCCAAATTTAACCAAGCTGCTTATCGGTCTTGGTTGGGATGAACGCGCAACTTCTGGTGCTGAGTTTGATTTGGATGCCAGTGTGTTTTTACTGAATACGGCAGGTAAAGTACGCGGCGACCATGACTTCATTTTCTATAACCAGCTTAAGTCTGATAATGGCGCGGTTGAGCATACTGGTGATAACCGCACTGGCGAAGGTGATGGAGATGATGAAGTCGTTAAAGTAAATCTGACTCAAGTACCTGCTGATGTGGATAAAATTGTCGTCACTGTCACTATTCATGATGCGGCGGCTCGTAGTCAAAACTTTGGTCAAGTTGCCAATGCCTTTATTCGTGTCGTGAATGAAGAGACAGGCACTGAAGTGGTACGTTTTGATTTGGCAGAAGATTACTCTGTTGAAACAGCCATGGTATTTGGCGAAGTCTATCGTCACAACGGTGAATGGAAATTCCGTGCCGTTGGTCAAGGCTATTCAGGCGGCTTGCAAGCCATGTGTCAACAGTATGGCGTTGTTATCTAATTTGATAACTTATTCATGCTTAGACTACTATATGACAATTAAACTCAAAATATAAAGCAAGTATTAGCCCTCTATTTGTACTCACCATTAGCAATGATAATGGCTGTAAAATATGGTTGCAAAATAGTCACAATTATTCATAGCTAAATGACTAGTAATGCTTTATGTTTCGTTTAGAATTATGCAAAAAAAGTGGTTAGCGATAACCGCTTTTTTTGTGGTTTGTGCCTATAGTAGGCCGACCTTAGCTTTATGCAACCAGACAGGATGTGTCATGAGACATTTTTATTTAGACTTTATTTTCACCGCCATCGCCCTAGCGGTCGCGGCATGGTGGGGATATTCACATGGCGGTATGGGCGGTATGATAACCACCCTATCTATTACTGCTATTTTGGCCGTCATGGAGATTTCATTATCGTTTGATAATGCGGTGGTCAACGCCTCAGTCCTTAAAGGCTGGGACGAGTTTTGGAAAAAGATATTTTTAACGGTGGGTATTTTAATCGCCGTCTTTGGTATGCGCTTGGTATTCCCTATTGTTATCGTCGCTGTTACTGCCGACCTTGGTATGATGCAAGTAATCGATCTGGCTTTGAACGATCCTAAAGAATACTCAGCCAGACTATTGGCGCATCATGCCGAAATCTCAGCATTTGGTGGTATTTTCTTATTACTGGTTTTCTTAAACTTCATCTTTGATGAAAAAGAAGTACACTGGTTCGATTGGCTTGAAAGCCGTCTGGCAAAATTAGGCAAAGTCGATGCCATGAGCGTGTTTGTCGCGCTTATCGTCTTGATGATTGCCGTATCATTTGCCAAGCCTGAGCAATCAGCTGCGGTCCTAATCGCTGGCGTATGGGGTATCTTAGTTTACCTTGGCGTACAAGTGGTCTCTGGTATGTTAGAGGGTGATCTTGAAGAAGAATTAGACGCTCAAGGTAATAGTACTGGTGCTGCAACTAGCGCGATTATGAAAGGTGGTATTATCGGTTTCTTATATCTAGAAGTCCTTGATGCCTCATTCAGTTTCGATGGTGTGATTGGCGCATTTGCGATTACTAATGACGTAATCGTTATTATGCTAGGTCTGGCTATTGGTGCGATGTTTGTACGTTCGATGACTATCTTCTTGGTCGACAAAGGCACCCTTGATGAATATGTCTATCTTGAGCATGGCGCGCATTATGCTATCGGTGCTTTAGCTATCATCATGCTGCTATCAGTGAAATTCCATGTACCAGAGCTTATCACTGGTCTGATTGGTATTACCTTTATTGGTTGGGCGTTTGTTGCTTCACTCAATTATCGTAAGCGAGAAGCCAAATCAATTACTTGATGCTCGTTCGATGTTAAAAAACCAAGCAAAAATTTTCAATATCAAACAGTATAAAGTGGATAGATAAAGTTAGTTTAAAAATAGACGGGTTGTACCAAAGCAGTTGGTATGACCCGTTTTTGCTTTAAAGCACTTATTTGACACCCGTTGAATAAGTGCTTTTTTATGTTGCACTGCCTGACGATCTAATTTACTTTTTGATAACAACACCTTAACGACTGTTGCTCGGACGGTTAAAAAGTATCAGACTTGCAGCATTGATATGTCCCTTAGTAATCATATCGTAATCACACAAAATACGCCTTGCTTAGTAAGCAATCGCTTAGTATAGTAAATCGTAATGATATGCAGGGCGTGGCATACGAGTAAATTTATTCATTGTTTGCATTTATATATCGACCACTGCACTATTTTAGTTTATTTTTTTATCATTCAATCCACTCAATTATTAATCAAAAGGATATTTATATGGCTATTAGCTTAACAAAAGGCGGCAACGTAAACTTATCAAAAGAAGCGCCGGGTTTAACCAATATTACAGTCGGTCTTGGCTGGGATCCACGTGCTACTGATGGTCAAGAGTTTGACTTAGATGCAATTGGCTTTTTGGTCAATGAAGCGGGCAAAGTACGTAATGACCAAGATTTCATCTTTTTTAACAACTTAAAGTCAGACAATGGCGCGGTTGAGCACACAGGTGATAACCGTACTGGTGAAGGCGACGGCGATGATGAAAAAATCAAAATCAATCTTGCTAGCATTCCAGCTGACGTGAGCAAAGTCGCTATCTGTGCGATTATTTATGAAGGTCAAAGCCGCAATCAAAACTTTGGTCAAGTGGGTGACGCTTACATCCGTGTTGTTAATGACAATGGTGATGCTGAAATCGCACGTTATGACTTATCAGAAGACGGTAGCACCGAAACCGCGATGATTTTTGGTGAATTATATCGCCATAGTGGTGACTGGAAATTCCGTGCCGTCGGTCAAGGCTTCAGCGGTGGTCTTGGACCATTAGCGGCTTCTTATGGCGTTAATGTTTAAGAGCTGACTAACATTTAGCGCTAATAATATAAGCCCGAAAAGCCATCAAGTGTGCCCTACTATCGCATTTGATGGCTTTAAAAGTAATAGGCTAGCGAAAATCTATGGTGAAGCCGACTTACAGACATGACTTACAAACATATAGAATACTGATATAAGGATTCGCACCCTATGACCGCCACGTTTAGCTTGATCGGTACCATTGAACCATTTCTTCATTGTAATCTCAAAAAAGGCGACTCCATCTATTGTGAAGCCAATGCAATGGTGATGATGGAATCAAACCTTGAACTAAAAGGTAAGCTGCAAGGCGGGCTAATGCAATCACTCATGCGTCGTTTTGCCAACGACGAGTCACTATTTCAACAGCAAATCGAAGCAGTCAATGGTGAAGGCGATTGTTTACTTGCGCCAACGCTCGATGGTGATATGCAAATCATTGATTGCGGTGCACAGCAATATACGCTAAGCGATGGCGCATTTGTCGCGGCGCAAACGGGTGTCGATGTGAAGGCTAAGATTCAACGTAATCTAGGTGGCGCCGTCTTTGGTGATACTGGTGGCTTTATGGTGATGCAGACGCAAGGTCAAGGTCAGGTAGTGGTATCGGGTTTTGGCTCATTGTTTGAGATTGATGTCGAACCTGGTAAAGACGTCATCATTGATAACGGTCATGTGGTCTGTTGGGACTCGCGTTTGGAATACAAACTCTCAGTCGCCACCAGTAAGAAAAAAGGCTTCATGGGCAATATTATCAATTCGGTCACCAGTGGCGAAGGTATGGTTTTAAACTTCTCAGGCTCAGGCAAAGTCATTATCTGCTCTCGTAATCGTGATAGCTACCAAGGCTGGCTACAGAGCATCTTAGGGACTAGCTCCGGCGGTCGCGGCGGCAATAGCGGCTTACTTGGCAATATCTTATAGCTATTATTATGTTTTTAAAGCTGTATGTTACAACGACTCCTCGTCATCATAGACTTTATTTAACCCTCTACTCACAATTACTATAACACTGTAGTATAAGGAATATCACATGGCAGTTAGTTTACAAAAAGGTCAGAAAATCTCCCTAAGCAAAGAAGCGGGCGGCGAGCTTACCCAAATAAAACTGGGTCTAGGCTGGGACGTTGCTCAAAACCCTCAAGATAAAAAAGGTGGGTTCTTGGGCAAATTATTTGGTGGTGGTAGCGGCGGCGACTCGATTGACTTAGATGCCTCGTGCATCATGTTTGATACCAATAAACAAGCCATCGATGCGATTTGGTTCAGTCAGCTGAAATCAAAAGATGGCAGTATCGTTCATACTGGTGATAACCGCACTGGCGACGGCGATGGTGACGACGAAGTTATCAATGTCGATCTTTCAAGAATCCCTGCCAATGTCGTCTCTCTCGTATTTACCGTCAATAGTTTCACTGGTCAAACCTTTGAAACGGTAGAAAATGCATTTTGTCGTATCGTCAATGCCAATAACAATCAGGAAGTCGCGCGCTACAATTTATCAGCGCAAGGTGGGCATACGGCGATGATTATGGCAAAAGTCTATCGCCATAATAATGAGTGGAAAATGCATGCTATCGGTGAAACGGCTTCTGGTCGCACCTTCCATGATTTGATGCCTGCTATTACACCGCATGCGTAATGGATTCAAGGCTTTATCTAGATTAGCTTTCATCCGTTAAAGTAAAACATTGAAACAACGTCATTGAAAAAAGCCAGCCCATCTAATAATAGATGGACTGGCTTTTTTACATTACAGAATACTCTTAAAGCGGTTATTTACTACCACGTTTCCAGCTAAAGCCCCAATTAAAGGCTTTGTCCATCTCTTGATGCCCTTTGAAGTATTGATTGATACGCTCGACGTTGATACTACCTTGCTGGTTGACCAAACGCGCGATGGCACACATTGGTAGATTACCCGTACCTTCTGTCAAACGCGTTTCAATCGGGGGTTGGTCGGGCACATGAATGGTCACGACACCATCTGTTTGCGCCCAATTGGGTGCGCCTTCATAAATGAAAGCAAAAATAAAGACTTCTTCTATCTGCGACCACTGCTGACCGTTGATATCTAGCCACTCACCGCCGCTCACCTGTCCCGTTCTATCATCAGCACGCAAACAAACGTAAGGCGCTGATGTTAAGCTACCAAAGCGATTACCCAAAGCTTGAATCAAGGTTTTTTCACCATTTTTTAGATGAATCATCGCCCCAACATCAAGGTCAATACCGCCCGCTTTATGTTGTTTGAAAAGATCGCCTAACAAGCCTTTTTTGGGTGCTTGCTGATTGGCAGTCGGATTTTGGTTCCAGTTTAAGTTAACAGAGATTTTACCAAAGTCATCACGTTTCTTTAGGTTGATGCTAGACTGATTTTTGGTTAAAGTGATTTTGCTTAGGTTAATTGACGGATTTGGAGAAGCTGTAGGAATTGGCGGCGGCGTGCTTGTTTGAGGTGCACTACCTGCTTTCTGCGTATTGATGGGCTGAGCTTGACCTTGTGACTGGTCTTGTACAGGGCTTTGAGCGGGCGCTTCATCAGCAATTTCAACACCAAAATGCTCAGACAAAGGCTTCAGCCCCCCTTCAAAACCTTGGGCGATAAAACGGAACTTCCAGCTACCTTGGCGGCGATAACATTCCGCTAAAATAATGGCTTTTTCATTACGTCCGGCAGCACTTAACTGACAAGTCATCAGCACTTGGCTGCCTTGCAATACCTGAATATCGACATCGCCAACTTGAGCAAGCGTCTGCGCACTAGAAAACGCTAATGCTATCTTCTCGATATTTGCAGGCTGCGCAGGTAAATTAATATCAAAAAAACCATCGCTATCATGACCACGGAAACTCACACTGCCATCATCGCTACGTGTCTGCCCATAAAATATCATGTCGCCATCGCCGCGTACTTTACCGTCAGTTGTCAGTCGATATGCCGCGCAATCGACCGCACTTTGGCTTAAAATACGAATGCTAATATGATCTGTTGGCAGTGGCGCATTGGCACCAGCAATCAGTTGTTGAGGTTGGATTTGGCTCATCATACATCCTTTGAATTATTTATTATGTGCGTGTGTTTGTTATGCTAATAATTGTCATATAGTAGCATGGATGGCCGCTGACTTTTAAAGCGTACGACCGTTCAATAACGTGCCAATGACCCTAAAAAATATTTTTACAAATCCTTCATGCTATTTTGTCAGCAGCATTTATAACGCTTAGCATTTGTATATAATAGCCCCTACTATTAGCAATATTACGGCTTGCTTATATTCCTGATGGTGTTGCGATGACGATAGTGAATTATTCAATTATATCTAAAACCTACGATAATGCTGAGAGAATTATGAAAACCCCTGCTAACGAAAGCCCTCATACAACGTCGATTGCCGCGCCATCTGCCGTTTGGTTAGCTGAAGGTCAGTCAAGCCAGCGTGATATGTTAGCCAGCCTGCAAACATTAAAAGCCCAATCTGATACGCCTTTTAACATCATCGCTTCACACCGCCATAATAGACCTGAGATTTTTGAATTTGCCGATAGCATTTACCGTGAGCCTTCTGCAAGCGCTGCAGATAGCGATGAGCAAGCAATGCTCGAACCTGTTGAGCCATTGATGCCGCGTTGGCAGTTTGTCTTACAGCAAGCCAAAAACAATAACGTTAAAGTGTTACTGACTGGACGCAATGGCATTGATTATGAAGCCCACCGTGAGACATTTGACGCGGCTGGCATTCGTTTATTGACTGGCGCGACAAGTGTGGCGGCGTTAGAAGCGATAGATGATAAGTTTGCCTTTATGCAGCAGTGTCATGAGCATGATATTCCCGTGGCAGAAGCGTGGCGCTTTGATAATGTCGCAGAGCTTGAGGCGTTACTTGCTACGTACGGTCATCAGCCTTTATGCGTTAAACCGGTTACGGGTATTTTTGCCCAAGGTTTTTGGCGCTTAGGCAAAGTTCAAGATGCGGACAAAGAAGCAAGCGAGCCATACGATAGCTTTGAGCATTTATACTTTACCGAAGAGAAAAAAATCAATACCATGCAATTTATTAATGCCTATGCAAACAGTGTCATGGTGCGTGAGCGCCCTATTCCTATGTTGCTGATGCCTTATTTATCAGGGCAAGAATACTCTATCGATGTCGTTTGCGAATATGGTGAAGTATTGGCTGCCATCACCCGTTATAAAACGGGGAAAATTCAGCATATCGGCTATGAGCAATCAGTCATGGATGTGGTTATTCCACTGATTAAAGCCTTTGGCTGCGATGGTATCGTCAGCGTGCAAACCAAGGCCGATGATGACGGGCAGCACCGTGTGCTTGAAATTAACAGTCGCCCCTCTGGTGGCATCGATTACACCACCCATAGCGGGGTCGATTTAACCCAAGTTGGATTTGGCTATTGGCTGAGCTTAACCGATAAACCAAAACTTGAGGATATTGCACAGCAAATCATTCCCTGCCAAGTACGCTCAATTATGGTTAGCGTAAAGATTGAAGAAGATGCTAGCGAGTAAGTAAAAACAATGAAATAAAAAATCGGCAGTAATAAATCGGCAGTAATAAATCGGCGGTCAAAATCGACGGCAACCGAATATATTCAACAAGAGGCAGGCGATGACAGCACAAACCACGTTAGTGTTAGGGGCAAATACGGTTATCGCCCAATCGAATTGTTCGGTCGCTTTTGCGACGACAAATCAGCTAAAGTTTGGCGAGCAGCTTGGACTATTATGGCTGCCTTTAGATGAGCATCGTAAAGCGGCTTGTAGCCCTGCTTATCTGCATGAACCGAAAGAGTGGGCGCAGCTCAATAGCAAGGATAACCCAAACGCATGGCAATTGGATTTGCCTGCATTATTTGATAAACAAGGGGTAAGCTTTTTACAATTGATTGCTTATGTTTATCATGAGCCAAGCCTCAACTTACCCGCTGTCGAATTAAGCAAAGTAAATTTAACGCTAAACAATGGCGATATTCGTTATGAATTTATCGCAAGTGAGCGCCATGTTAAAGCAGCGATCATATTAGAAATATATCGGCGCAATGGACAATTTAAATGCCGCGCCCTTGGTGAAAGCTCTACGCAAGGGCTGGCAAGCCTAGAGCATCATGTGCAAATTAGCCTCGATATGCGTCCGCCAGATACGCACGCCCTTATCCAAGATGCTCAACGTGCGCAGCAGGATTATCCTAACAGTGATACGCGCCCACCAAGACACGTTCAGTCTGGTGAAACTTGGACAGGGACGGCTTTTGCTATTGACCCTTATCATCTATTGACTTGCTATCATGTCATTGAGTCGGCGGCAATGATTGGAATTCGACAACAAGGTCAGCCTGATCGTGAGGCGCAAGTGGTGCTTAGCGATATCGGTAGTGATTCAGCCATTATTAGAGTAAGCGAGCCGCTGCCAAGTTATTTACCCTTAGCACAGCGTTGTACTGATAATTTAGGTGAAACCATTACGACTTTAGGGTTTCCATTATCAGGATTGAGCAGCCAACTACAAGTAACGCAAGGCTGTATCTCAGGACTGACGGGGTTTGGTGATGATATTCGCTATATGCAATTTACCGCGCCCATTCAACCCGGTTCTAGTGGCAGCCCTTTATTACTACCGACTGGCGAAGTTATCGGGATGGTGACGTCTAGCCTCGTCCACGAGCATGCACAAAATATGAACTATGCGGTGAAATTTCAGTTATTATCCGCCCTACTCGCGAGCGCTGGAATGAGTTTAGATAACTTATCTGAGTCCTCTAGCATGTCACACACGACAGCTGCCACGCTGACCACACCGCAATTGAGTAAGCAAAGTCGCGGTGCTTTGTGGTTAGTAGGATGTCAGGGTTAAGTAGTCATTACAACGATATAAAAAATTGAAATAGTCACTTTAAGAAAGTGTATTAAGGAAAATAAATGCCCGCTAAACTCAAAAGTATAGCCGTACTTATTGATGCCGATAACGCCTCAGCAAAGAATATTGATTATATTTTGCAAGAGATAGAGAATATTGGACATATCACTTGTAAAAAAATCTATGGCGACTGGGGCAATGCACATATTCAGAGCTGGCAAGAAGCATTACTTAAATATGCAATCGACCCTATGCAACATTTCGCTTATGTAAAAGGCAAAAACGCCACTGATATCGGCATGGTTATCGAAGCCATGGATTTACTTTATAGTAACAATTACGATGGTTTTTGTCTGATATCAAGTGATAGTGATTTTACTTCACTGGCGCTACGTATTCGTAAAAACCATGTAAAAGTATTTGGCTTTGGCAAACGCAATACGGTTAGCGCGTTTTCACAGGCTTGTGATAAATTCTTTTATGTAGAGGGTTTGCTAGGTGCTCAAAAGAAGGTTCAAAACGCAATCAATCCTCCTGCTTATAATAGCAACAAACTAACTCAACACAATAATGCTAAAACGAACAGTAAAACAGTAGCTGCTTGGAATGAGAGACGTCTAAAATCTGATACCAAGCTACTCAATAGTTTACGTACTTCTATTATCGACCATCCTAAAGCAGATGCAAAATGCTGGGTGAATATCGGCGCAGTAAATAGTCTAATGCAAGAAAACCATCCAGAATTTGATTCAAAAAATTATGGTTATCCGAAAATCACTACTCTGATTAAAAAAATTGATTTATTTGAAACCAAAATCGAAAAATCGACATTCTATGTACGCATTAATAATGGTAGAAAGACACCAGTACCACTTGCATCTAATCAAAAACATCCCACTTGGACAACTGAAAACTTACAAAAGCAAACCCATTTAATAAGGGTACTTAATCAACTTATCAAAGGAGACCCAAATTCTGATAAAGGTTGGTCAAATACTTCTTATCTTGCCAGTCAAATTAAACAAAACTATAAAAATATAAACCTAGATAAATATGGATATAAGAAATTTTCTGACCTGATTGTAGCCATAGATTTGTATGAAACACGCAAAAATGATAGTGCTTTATCTATAAAAATAAAGACTAAAAACAATACTTTAGAACCCACTATCAATATTAAAAAACCTAAGATAGGGTTTCCAATTATTAATGCTGAGCTTAATAATGATAATTCTGCACAAACTATTCCTGATGAGCATACAACTGTTACTGTCTATTCTAGCAGTCAAACTGATATAAGGTTATTTTGTATGAACTCTAAAGAGGAGAGCAAGGGTGCTAAAGACATTATTCATACTGACAATCGACATAGTAAAGACTGTTCTATTTTACTGACTCGTAAAGAGAAAAATGGAATTTCTAAATCAATTTTTATTTGTAATTTACATAAACAAGGAAAAGATACTGACCGACTTATTTTTGCAGTTATCAGTAAATTCAATAATACTTTTAGTAAGAACTGTCCAAACATTGAATTAACTATAAGTAATCGCCATAAAAGCATGTTGTTTTCCGAAGAGTTTAATGTTCAGAATAAAACTGGCAAAAACCTATTACTATTCACATTGGATCGAATTGGAAATGGTTGGCAGTTTTCACCACGAAACACAGTAATTAGTAGCGACTTACGAGAACTTTGCCATATACCGGATAGCCTTAAACTATGACCCATAATAATGTAGCACTTAATACTATGTATAAACGCAGCATCACCCTACCACGTGGCACTCTTGATTTAACCTATCAAACCAATTCAGCCACTGCAAAAGATGGAATAGAACAAAGCAATCACTATCAATTAGAAGACTTGCTTGGATTTGCGCAGCGCATTAATCCTAAACGCGCATTTTTGTTTGTCTCAAAAGTATTAGGTCGTCATGTTCCAGTGGCTCCTAGTACCATGCGTCATGCTTTTACTGACTTGGCGAATTTGGTTCCTAGCGATTTGCCTGAGCCGATTTTAGTCATCGGTATGGCAGAGACGGCGGTTGGCTTATCGGCCGGTGTGCACCAAGCGCTGCAAACGCGTTATCCCAATGCCTTACTATTGAACTCTACGCGTCATGCGCAACATGATGACAATAAAAACAGTAGCAGCGACTCTTTATTAACCACTTTCAGCGAAGATCACAGTCATGCCAGCCAGCATCTCATTTATCAAAGTGCAGATACAGTGACCCAAGCGCAATTACTAGCGAGCAAGACCTTGATTATGGTGGATGATGAAGCATCGACGGGCAATACTTGCGTCAATGTCGTCACTGCCCTTCGTAACGCAGGACTTGACCAACTAGAGCAAGTACATCTTACCACTTTGGTTGATTGGTCTTTAAACCAGAATCAGAATGCAGCCGATACAAATGAAGCTGTGTCTGACCAAATCGCAAAACGCCTGCCCAATATCCACTTTCAACGTCATCATCTACTGTCTGGTGCATGGACTTGGACGGATGCGCCCAATCCCGAACCGATAACGATGCCATCGGTTGATACAACTGAAGCAGGCAGTCAGTCTCTAGGTAATACTGGTAATTGGGGACGTTTCCCCACTCTAGATAGCACCGATGGGTTTGATCATTATCTTTTGAGGTTTCAAACTGCCTTTAACGTTTTTAACAAGCAAGCTCAACCTGAGAAAGAGCCGTTTGATAAAGAACAGTTGCCACAGCGTATCTTAGTATTGGGCAGTAATGAGTTTGTTTGGTTGCCGTTTTTATTGGCGGAATGGCTTGCGCAACATACGCATATAGAGAATAGTAAGAATACGGTTAATTTTAGTGCGTTGACCCGCTCACCGATTGCGCTTGGTGGCGCAATTACTTCGATGCTAAGTTTTAATGATAATTATGGGCTTGGTATGACCAACTTTGCGTATAACGTTACACCTAGCGATTGGGATTTGATTGTCTTGTGTGTGGAAACGTCCGCTGATAGCGTTGATGCTATGTGGAAAGGTTTGAATAATGTATTGGTGGTGAGTCCGACGCTGTAAATTATTTTATAAGAACTGTCCCATTAAAACCACCATCTAAATCCCGCTCTGCTTTTCACATTCAACCCTTACGGAAACCTTTATGACCAGCCCATTCTTTCAAGCCAAGCCTGATATTCTCAAGCCTTACGCGCTAATGGATTTGGACGATACGCTCTTTCAAACTCAGCGTAAAATTGACGCATGGGACTTACCCACCACTGAAACTGAAAACTTAGTTTGCGCAACCGTTAACAAACAAGGCGAGCCATTAAGTTTTATGAGTCGGCGCCAAGCCACGTTTTTTAACTGGCTACTTGTTAGCACTGATCTAATCGTAGTGACGGCACGTGACCGTAGTGAAATCCAGCGCGTTAAACTGCCTTTTGACAGTTGGCAAGTTTTGACTCATGGCGCGATTATTCTTGATGAAGACGGGGCATTACAAACCCAGTGGCAACAGCATATGTATAGTAAGCTTGCTCCATTGCAAGAAAAATTGCAGCAGCTGAGCCAGCTATTCGCGAATCACAGCAAAAATGACAGTAGCCAGCTGGTCTTTACACCGCATATCGATAGCTTTAGTAATGGCGCTGATAATAAAGAATTAACCATTTATCTGGCTATCAAACATGCGCAAAAAGACCATCAAGCATTAGTAGATCTCGCTGCAAAACTGCCAACGTTAATACGAGACTTTGAGCAGGATTTTTATGTGCACGTGAATGCTAATAATCTAGCGATATTGCCGCACGCAGTTCATAAGCGCCATGCGGTACAGTTCTTGTTAGCTAATCATTTAGACAGTCAGCGACCAAGTTTTGGATTTGGTGACAGTCTGGCAGATTTACCATTTTTACAGCTGCTTGACTGGTATGGTATGCCCAATCATGGTCAGTTACATGAACGACTTAGCGCTCAATCATTCTAAACACTTAATCTCTCCTAAATAAAAACAATAATCGCCGCCGTTTATAGAAGTAGAAATTATTTTATGACCCATCATATAACAAACCCTAATATTCAAAAATTAGAAGCATATGGCTCAGGCAGCTATCTTGCCAGTGATGTGACCGTACTGCTCGATATCGTCGCTAAAAACGCGGTCGCCGATGTGCCAGTCAGTCAAAAAGAAGCGCTCATCCAAAGTGGGCAACGTCATTATTCTGATATGTTGACCTTGGAGCAAGCGCCTACTGCTATGCATGAGCAGCTATATACGCAAGCATTAGAGCAAGGAGCTGAGAGGACTGCCGCTGATATTGCTAATTTGGCTTATACGCTACATCATCTTTTTCAAAAATCTCGAAATGAGCATACCGTTAGTAATGAGCGCCCGCTAGTCTTAGTCAGTTTGGTGCGCGCAGGTTTGCCAGTTGGCGTTTTGTTGCAGCGTGCGTTAGCAGACGTTAATAGCAGCTATGCTTTGCCGAGCGTACATTATGGTATCAGCATCATTCGCGACCGCGGACTTGATCCAGTTGCGTTACAAATGATATTGAATGCTCATCCACACAGTCCTATCGTATTTGTTGACGGTTGGACGGGCAAAGGCGCGATTTATCAAGAGCTTGCTCATAGTTTAGAAAAATTTAGCGATCCTAACCATGCAAACTTTGCCAATATCTTTCATCAAGGCGCAGGTGTTATTCCCTTATTAACGCTGGCTGATCCAGCTGGCGTTGCTTGGCTCGCAGCTAGCATCGATGACTGGCTAATTCCTTCAGGGCTATTAAATAGCACGGTGTCGGGGCTTATATCACGTAGCTTATATACCGAGCCAGCATTAGGGCTACACCGCAGCGTGTTTTATGATAACTTAATTGAGGTCGACCATAGCTTAGCTTTCATCACTCATATCGATGCAGCGCGCCGTGCATTAGCCCCACCTTTGCAATGCTTGCCGACGTTTCAGCAGCCGCGCTATCAGACAGCTGCTTTAATCGACAAGCTGGCAGCAGACTACGCTATCACCAATCGTAACCGCATTAAGCCAACGATTGCAGAGGCAACACGGGCGATATTACGCCGTGACCCTGAACGCATACTATTAGCCAGCGCTGATCATCCTGATACCATACTGCTAAGACATTTATGTGCCCAGCGAAATATCATTATGAGTGTATTAGGTGATAAAATACATCCCTATCAAGCCATCACGCTTATCAAGCAACGTACCGAAGACCATTAATCATTGCTACACTCGCGGTTTTTATAAAACAGACCCGTCTCAAACTCAAAGTAGCGAAAGAAAAAAGTACAAGTACTCACTCTTGTCGGCTAAACGAATTTGACATTACCAAACGTATTTTTGGGTTTGCGGTCATTGCTGCTAAGCCATATTACTTGATGATACTTCTTAGATTTTATAACCATTCACTTATCACTATTGATGATGCCAATTATGTCAGATATGCAAAACAACGAGTCTACTCTTTATCAAAACACCCAGTCTTACGCTCACCTTATTACTGAGCGTCATGCGATGCTAAAACCACATGCGCATCACCCGTATCAGTTGGGAGCTAGCCTATACATGCCAGCAACTCGCCAAGATATTTGGCAAGTCATTAAGCGTGATAAATTACCAACGATTAATAGTATTATCATCTGCCTAGAAGATGCGGTTAGCCATAATGATGTTGAGCTGGCACTTGAGCGCTTGCAAACGTTGCTGCATACATGGGCGACGCATGTCGATAGCATCAATGACCCATCAAAACATGCCGATATTCAGATTGAGCAACCAACACGCCCGCTGGTATTTATACGCCCGCGTCATCCAGCGATGTTAGAGCAGCTCTCAGGTTTTGCCCATATCGATTTGATTGATGGCTTTGTCATGCCAAAAGTCGATATGTATAGCCTATCCAATTGGCGTATGGCCTGTCAAAATCTGAGTACTGAGCAACTATTGATGCCGACGCTTGAGACCGCAGCCCTATTTAATCCGCATCATAATCAGGAATTGGCCATTGGTTTTAAAGAAGCCTTTAGCCAGCCTGTATTTGCCTTGCGTATCGGTGGCAATGATTTGTTTGCAGCATTGCGTTTGCGCCGTCCCAAAAACAGCATCGTTTATGATACTCCTATCGGCACCCTTGCCTATCAGCTGCTCGGCTGCTTTGTGCCGCATGGCTTTTATTTAACAGCGCCTGTCTTTGAATATTTGGATCAGCCAACACTATTTATGCAAGAGCTAACCCGCGATGTTAGCTTAGGATTGGTCGGCAAAACGGTCATTCATCCAAGCCAAATTGCGCTGGTGCAACAGGCCTATTGTGTACCATTGAGCATTTTAGATGAAGCACAAGCAATCTTGCATAGCGAGGCAAAAGCGGTGTTTAAATATAACAATACTATGCTAGAGCCTGCTACCCATCGCGCTTGGGCAACAGAAATCGTCAATCGTGCCGAGGCATGTGGCACTCTTGATGACGGTAATAATGACTATACGGCACGGTTATAAATAAAAATCTTAAGGTTAATAGGACATGTCCTCAATCTGAACGAAAGCGCCTAAATGGGCTAAAAATGATTACGTGCCCTAATTTCAAATCAATGTTTCCAATTAATATTTTAAATGCACTCTTTTACATGCACTCAATAAAAAAGCCGTTATTACATTCAAGATAACGGCTTTTTTTAGCACAAAGGTTCCATTACTCTATTATTATTAAAACGATGCCTTATTTAAGGCTATTTCAAGACCAACTCAAAACTAGACACAGTCCGCTAAAAAGGTGTTAATTACTCGATTGACCTGCTCAGGCTCTTCTACGGTTGCGGTATGACCAGCGCCCTTGATTACTGCTAATTTAGACCCTGCAATCGCAAAATGCATACGTTCAGCCTTTGAATAAGGGGTTGCTGTGTCCTCATCACCGACCACAATTAATGTCGGCACCGTAATACTCCCTAGCTGATCGTAGGTGCCTGCCCGCTCAATGACGCCCATCGTTGCCTTAATGACTCCACCTTTGCGATTGCCTTGTAGCATCGTTAACCACTGCTTACGATCAGACTTACGCAACTTATCTGTCAAAAAAGTATTGCCAAACATAATAGGCATGACCTTGTTACTCACGCGTTTGAGACCCAACCAACGAATGGCTTTGACCAGCTTACGATACTGCGGCACGTTTTTGGGATCTTCAGGATCAGCAGAAGTCTCTAACAGGGTAAGCGACAGCAATAACTCAGGGCGTTTGAGTGCGACACGCTGGGCGACAAACCCACCCATCGACAACCCTAACAAATGGCATTTATGAATATCTAGCGCCTCTAATAATGCCAATGTATCCTCGGTTAAGGTTTCCATATCATAGCCAGACTTGGTTATTTCAGACTGACCTTGTCCTCGAAAATCAAACGTAATACAGCGATAACCAGCTTTGAAATACTCAACTTGCTTGTCAAATAGGTGTGTATTCCACAGCAGACCGTGGGCAAATACCATGACGGGTTTTTGCTTATCATTTGGCGCGCTGTCTTCATAATAAAGTTCAACATTATTGACATGAATAATTGGCATAACCACTTCCTTGTTTGCTAAATTAGAGATATCAGCATCTCATTGAGGATTCACGTATTTTGATAAGCAAGTCCCTGACACAGGTTTTAGCATAATCTATTAAAAGCTCAGTGAATAGCGATTTTATCAATCACAAGTTTGCACCTCTTAGTTTACTAAAAGCTCGTACCCCCATTTGAAAATTTGACCAACGTTTAGATATGTCTTAAGCGCGCACAGATCCTGCTTTTATAATAAGCTCAAACTGCTATAGTATTTGGCATTGCATTATTTGTCACATTTACTGCCAATAGCTAGTGTTACCAAAAACGTTTTATAGAAAACTCAATTAAGGATATCAACCATGTCACACCCTCTCGTCGAATATCAAGTAGAAAACCATATCGCAACCATCACGATGAACGATCCCAAAACACTGAATGCCTTTAGCACAGTGCTAAAAGATGCCATGATGAATGCACTGACGAACGCAGATGAAGATAAAGACGTCAGAGTTATCATCCTGCAAGGCGCAGGCAATAACTTTTCAAGTGGCGGGCATATCGGTGAGATGTTAGAAAACGGCATGGAAAGCGAGGCACTGTCGAATAAGCTAAACTTTATGGTTGGCGAAGTCGCTGAGATTAGCTTAAAGTTGCGTAATATTCATAAGCCTATTATCGCCAAATTAGAAGGCGCAGTGGCAGGTGCTGGCATGAACTTGGCACTGACTTGTGATTTTCGCATAGCCGCTGATAATGCCAAATTCGTGCAAGCCTTTGTCAATATCGGTCTAATACCAGATGCTGGTGGCATTTATTTACTGAATCAATTGATCGGTGTAGCTAAAACCACTGAGATGGTCATGCTTGGCGATAAACTCAAAGCGGAAGATATGGCACGCTTAAACTTGGTTAATGATGTGGTCAGTAGCGACGAGCTGGATGCTAGCGTACTAGCATTGGCAACGCGCCTGAGCAATCTGCCCGGAAAAGCATTGGCATCGATGAAGCATATGATTAATACCCATGCGTATATGGGGCTAAATGAAGCGCTCGATATGGAAGTGGATCAACAGACCATGCTTGCTAAAACGGATGATTTTAGAGAAGGTATTACCGCCTTTATGGAAAAACGTAAGCCAGTTTATCAAGGTAAATAATAACCTGATCACACTCTTTTTTGCGCTATCATCAAAAAGGCTGCCTAATGGCAGCCTTTTATTTTTGGGTCATACAGTATCAAGAAAATTCCGTATTAAGCATATCTTTAAGTAACACTTTTAACTCTTAAGAATCAGAGGCTGTCTTATAGTGATGCGGTAAAGTAAATATCTTGTCAAAACCCAAGGTAAAGATAAAGGTATAAACCAAGAAAAATAGCAGTAACGCCGCTTCCATCATAAAGGCTTTGATTAAGCCAACGTCATACCAAATCATATAAAGTGGTAAGCAAATCAATACCAATCCGCCTTCAAACCCTAATGCATGCGCACTGCGAATGAGTAAGGTACGCTTTGCCACATGCTTGCGACGTTCCCACGCTTCAAAAGCTGTATTGTATAAGAAGTTCCAAATCACTGCTGCCAATGACACCATCACAGCAACTGGTAATGATTCTGCCGCGTCGCTACCGCTCAGCTTCATCAATACGAAAGTAGAAGAAATGATAGCGATAAGCTCGAAAATAGTCACATAGACGATACGACGTTTGAGTGGGGATAAAGTAATCAACCAAGACTCCAAAGCACTTGAGCGTCAACAAAAAAGTGCCTATCAAAGTATCGGTCCGTCCCGAGAGAAACAAGATAAATTGAGTGCAGAGCCACGGTTTCCGCCTGCCCTTATATTATACAGAAGATAGTGAAAGAAGCCAGTTGGTGGCTATACCATAGGTTACTTTCAAAGCAGATTTATTATTTGAAAAAGAGAAATTTAAAAAATAAGTATTTTGAGTACTTATTTTTTAGTCTCTATAGTAGCTTTCAAAAGCAATCTTCTGATAAACCTACTTATCCTTAAATTGCTTGGGTTTTTGTCGATAACAAAGAAATCGTTAAAACAATCATCTATATAATCAATTATTTCTTTAATCAGGCCTATAATCATATAAGCAATAGAAAGCAACTCGATTACAAGTATAGCTGTTACTGCAAATAATTTTAAGCCCTCATATGAGAAAACCTCATAAAAAATATTAACATCTCCATTTTTGATAATTATTGCAGCAGTTACTGTGAATAATACCGCCATCAAACCTGTAATCCTAGACTTAGAATCAGGATTAAATACGAAATTATTAATATTAAAACTATTCCCCAAATTATATTGATCTTGTAAGCTTTTCCAGTTAGAAATTTTACCTGCAAATTGTAACTGTTCTTCTTTTTTCACTATGCTTAACACCCAAGTATCTATAATCTTTTCAACGTACACTTTGTTTCCAACTGTTAAAATAGATACAAAAGTCGACTTTATTTTTATAGCTTGCCTTATATCTCTAACAGTAAAATCTTTGATTTCTATTCTTCTATTCTCATTAAATTCATTCAATTCATTTATAAAATTCATAAGATCATTACGCTCTAGTAGCATATAAAATTTTATAATTATTTTAGCATTAACTATATATTGAATATATAAAGAATTCAAAAGCCATAAAAATCCTATAATAATAAATATTGTAAAACCTAAATAAGAAATATTAATACCTATTAGTTTTAGTGTAAGGTAAATACTGCCTAGAGCAAGAGATAGTAAAAATATATTAATGGCTCTCAAACAGATAGGAACTTTATAATCCTTTCTAGAGAAAAAATTGTAATGATACTTATTAATGATATCTGGAATTATGATTTCTCCATCTGTAGATTCTACTTTCACCTCATTTTTTTCAGATTTAGACATATACGTTACCCTCCATTAAGTTAATTTCATTAATTATTAACCAACAAAAGAAAGGTTACAACTAGAAATTACTTTCAGACGTCAACCAATGACGTGTTAACTTATCACACTCAAACAAAAAACCCCGCATCATCACGATACGGGGTTTTTTTATAACTTAAAAATTTTTAACTTAAGATTTAACCAAAATTAGGTCAACTGAGCAACGTTAATTTTGTCGGCTTCTTCAGTATAAGAATCCATACGATCGAAGTTCATGTACTGATACACTTCCTCGCCCATGCTATCAAGCATACCAGCGTACTGCTGATATTCTTCGTTGGTTGGCAATTTACCAAGTACCGCTGCGACTGCTGCAAGCTCGGCAGAAGCTAGATATACGTTAGCGCCTTGACCCAAACGGTTCGGGAAGTTACGAGTAGACGTCGATACCGCAGTAGACTTCGGTGCGATACGTGCTTGGTTACCCATACATAGCGAACAACCTGGCATCTCAGTACG
Source organism: Psychrobacter sp. NC44 (assembly GCF_904846655.1). Classification (NCBI taxonomy): domain Bacteria; kingdom Pseudomonadati; phylum Pseudomonadota; class Gammaproteobacteria; order Moraxellales; family Moraxellaceae; genus Psychrobacter; species Psychrobacter sp. NC44. The sequence goes on from NZ_CAJHBN010000004.1 coordinate 86,746, forward strand.
AGCGCCGGCTTGAGCGTAGATGTTGTAGTAACCTTCTTCCATCAACTGACGCGCATCCATCTTCGTCGGCGGCGCAATCCATAGACGAGTTTTCAAACTACCTGCTGGTACGTCTTGTAGCAGTTTACCCGCAGCGCGGAAATGACCGATGTTAGTCATACATGAACCAATGAACACTTCATCAATGGTATCGCCGGCGACATCAGCCAACGTTTTTGCATCGTCTGGATCGTTCGGGCAGCAAAGGATAGGCTCTTTGATAGTGCTCATATCGATAGTCATATCGATGGCGTATTCTGCATCAGCATCAGCACGCAATAGGCTTGGGTTTGCTAGCCATTCTTGCATCTGCTCGATACGACGGCTAATCGTACGCGCATCGCCATAGCCTTCTGAGATCATCCATTTAAGTAGTGTAATGTTTGAGTTTAAATACTCAGTCACTGATGCTTCAGACAAAGTGATGGTACAACCAGCAGCACTACGCTCAGCTGAGGCATCAGATAACTCAAATGCTTGCTCAGCGGTCAAGTCTTCTAGGCCTTCGATTTCAAGAATACGACCATTGAACTCGTTGATTTTGCCTTTCTTATCAACGGTCAATAGACCTTCTTTGATCGCTTGATAAGGGATCGCATGAACCAAGTCACGCAACGTGATACCAGCTTGACGTTCGCCAACGAAGCGGACACGGACAGATTCAGGCATATCAAGTGGCATAACACCAGTCGCTGCTGCGAATGCTACTAGACCAGAACCTGCTGGGAATGAGATACCCATTGGGAAACGAGTATGCGAGTCACCACCAGTACCGACGGTATCTGGAAGTAGCATACGGTTCAACCAGCTATGAATGATACCATCACCTGGACGTAAGCTTACGCCGCCACGGTTCATGATAAAGTCAGGTAGTGTGTGCTGAGTTTCAACGTCAACTGGCTTTGGATAAGCCGCCGTATGACAGAATGACTGCATGACTAAGTCTGCTTGGAAACCTAGGCAAGCCAAATCTTTTAGCTCATCACGAGTCATCGGACCAGTCGTATCCTGCGATCCTACAGTCGTCATTTTAGGCTCACAGTACATGCCCGGACGTACGCCCTCTAGACCACAAGCTTTACCGACCATTTTTTGCGCTAGGGTAAAACCTTTACCCGTATCAACTGGCTCTTCTGGCTTAGCAAAGATATCTGAATGTCCAAGACCCATGTATGCGCGAGCACGATTGGTCAAACCACGACCAACGATTAGTGGAATACGGCCACCTGCACGAACTTCGTCAAGCAATGTTGGTGAGTTCAATTTGAATGTAGACAACACTTCATCAGAATCATGCTTAGTGATTTTGCCTTCGTACGGATAGATGTCAAATACATCACCCATGTTTAGGTTATCAACGGCTACTTTTTCGATTGGCAATGCGCCAGAATCTTCCATCGTGTTAAAGAAGATAGGAGCGATATTGTTACCAAGTACTAGACCGCCGCCACGTTTGTTTGGCACGTTAGGGATATCATCGCCCATGAGCCACAATACTGAGTTGGTTGCAGACTTACGGCTAGAGCCTGTACCTACCACGTCACCAACATAAGCGAGTGGATGGCCTTTTTCTTTTAATGCTTCGATTTGCTTCATTGGACCGACAACGCCCTCTTCGTCAGCCGTGATGCCGTCGCGAGAGTTTTTGTGCATAGCCAATGAATGCAATGGGATATCAGGACGGCTCCACGCATCTTGCGCAGGCGACAAGTCATCAGTGTTGGTTTCGCCAGTCACTTTAAACGTCGTGTAAGTCGTCTTTTCTGGTACAGCATCACGGTTCAAAAACCATTCAGCGTCAGCCCAAGATTGAACCACTTCTTTAGCGATAGCATTGCCCGCTTCTGCTTTTTCAGTCACGTCATTGAACGCGTCAAACACCAGTAACGTCTTTTTCAACGCTTCAGCAGCATCTTGTGCCACTTCCGCGTCATCCAGTGCCGCAACCAATGGCTGAACGTTATAGCCACCTTGCATCGTGCCTAGGATTTGAACGGCTTTTTGCTTGCTAATAAGTGGTGAAGAGGTTTCACCCTTAAGGATCGCTGCTAAAAACGCCGCTTTAACATATGCCGCTTGGTCAACGCCAGCAGGAATACGGTTTTCTAGCAGGTTCATCAAGAACGCATCTTCGCCTGCTGGTGGATTCTTTAGTAGTTCAACCAACTCTGCTACTTGTTTTTCGTTCAGTGGTAGCGGAACCGTTCCTAGCTCAGCACGTTCTTCGACATGTTTACGATAAGCTTCTAACACAATAGTCGTCCTCGTTAGTTGGAGTATTAGCACATTACGTGGGTAGTCAGCATGACCGCCTTCGTCTATATACTAGATGGAATAATTATCCGTGCAATCATAGCTTAAAACGCTCTAAATGTTAATGGCTCAGACTTTAAAAGGCTCATAAAGCAGTTTTAAAGGGTGCATATTGAACATTTATTATATAAATAGTACCATCAACAATATGATTGAATACCCTTTCACAACCGATATATGGCTTGTCATTTTAGTCAATCACCGCTCGATTTATGATTAAATAAATACGCTATGACTGCTAGACGCTTTGTAAGATATTATTTGATAAAATATCATCTTACAAAGCAGCATGTGAAAAGATAGCGCTTGAAAAAATAGAGGTTATTAGAGTGTGTCCTCATTTTAAAAATGGAGATAAAAATGAGATGAGTTGCCGTTAAACAAAATTTTGCCATTTTTCACCCATTTAGATGCTCATTGCTTGAATTGAGGACACACCCTAGCCATATACTAATTCAATAAATATTAAGGATGATGATATGGACAGTAGTACGATGGAAAACAATCACACGGAAAACAGCGATATGAAGAGTAACGCTAATTATCAAAACGGTCTCAAAGTTCGCACTGATGTGATGGGTGAGGCACATGTCAAACGCTCGCTTGATGCAGCGACTGAGTTCACCCAACCATTACAAGACTGGATTATTGAGCACGCTTGGGGCAGCACTTGGCAAGATGACTCAGTATTGCCACGCAAATATCGCTCATTAATTACTATCGCTTTTTTAATTGCGCAAAAAAGTCCAACTGAGCTAAAAGGGCACATTAGAGGTGCAATTAATAATGGCGCTAGTGTCGCTGAGATTCGAGAAGTATTAATGCACAGCTTGCCTTATTGCGGTGCACCTGCCACCCAAGAAGCGTTTCGTGCCACCATAGAAATCCTGAATGAGTTGGATATTGATATAGATATTTAAAACTATGGTTGAGCGACAAATCATAGTAGCCTTGAGTATCGACTTCAAAATGGTCAGTTAAACAAGATTCATTGAAAATTAGCCCCTAAGTTTCTGCTATAATACCTCAACTCATAACATATTCTAATAATTCCATAAACCCTTATGCTATAAAGGGTTAAGAGATACTTTATTATGACAACTGCCGTACAAACACATGTGCCTGCTGCTAAGGTCAAACCAAAAAAAGCCATTCAAGGCGAAAAACTACGTGGCTACGATAAAGTTGCACGTATCCCAATTAAAGTGATCCCGACCGTCGAGGCAAAGAAAAAGCCAGATTGGATTCGGGTTAAAATGTCCTCGCCTGCTGAAGTGGCTCGTATCAAAGCCACCTTGCGTGAGCAGAAGCTTTATACCGTTTGTGAGGAAGCGGCCTGCCCTAACCTGCCGCAGTGCTTCGCTGATGGTACGGCGACCTTTATGATTATGGGTGATATCTGTACCCGTCGCTGTCCGTTCTGTGACGTAGGACATGGTCGTCCCAATGAGCTAGATGCAGATGAGCCGCGCCATACTGCCGAGACCATTTTAGGCTTGCAGTTGAAGTATGCCGTTATCACCTCTGTAGATCGTGATGATCTTAAAGATGGCGGTGCTGCCCACTTCGTTGAAGTACTCAATGAATCTCGCGCACTCAGCCCAAATTGCCTCATTGAGATATTAGTGCCAGACTTCCGTGGTCGTATGGAGATTGCTTTAGACCTACTGACTGAAACACCGCCAGATGTCTTTAACCATAACATCGAAACCGTACCACGCCTCTATAAAGCGTTTCGTCCAGGTTCTGACTATCAGCATTCGCTAGATTTGCTCAAGCTCTATAAAGAGCGTCGTCCTGATATCGCCACCAAATGTGGCTTTATGGTTGGCCTTGGCGAGACTGAAGAAGAAATCTATGCACTGCTTGATGACTTAAAAGCGCACAATGTGGATATGATTACGGTTGGTCAGTATCTGCAACCTAGTAAAAACCACGCGCCTGTAGATCGTTACGTCCATCCAGACGAATTCCAGCGCTATATGGACTATGGCAAAAAGATTGGCTTCTTTAGCATTTGGGCAGGCCCAATGGTACGCTCAAGCTACTTCGCCGATCGTCAATACTATGGCGAAGATTGCCCAGCGCCAATCCGTAGTAAAAAAGCATTGGAAGCTGAAGGCAAACTTGGCTGCTAAGTGTCGGGTTTTAATAAGCTAACGCTTAAAAATTAAGCGAAGCATGTAAAAGGGGTGAATAACAGTTTATGTTATTCACCCCTTTTTTTAGCTTTGATAGATTGTTTTAAATATTAGGATAGCCCCTAACACTTAACACTTTAAACAGTTAAAGTTGGCGTTGGCTTTTCAGCTGTTTTGATATTGAATACAGCGACGATTAATACGATAACGCCGCCTAATAATCCCGTGGTAATCTCAGGATAAATCAGTAATAAAGCACCAATGGTCAAGATGACGCGCGTCACTGGATTCATAGTCCCTTTAAAATACCCTTCAAGTGCTGAGCTTAAAGCGATAACACCTGTCACTGAAGTCACTACTACCGTGATAATATCTAAAATAGGTGGCAGTGGGAAATCTTTCGCTGTTACTGCCAAACCAGTTGGATCTATCATCAGCATCGTTGGATTATAAATAAACATAAACGGCACGATAAATCCGGCGAGTGCTAGTTTAAGCGACAAGAACCCTGTCTTCATCGGATCGCCACCGGATATACCAGCACCAGCAAAGGCTGCTAGACACACAGGCGGTGTAATATTGGCGAAGATACCAAAGTAGAAGACAAACATATGCGCCGATAAAATTGGAATATCAAAACCAGCCAATGCTGGTGCTGCCATTGTTGCCGTAATAATATAGGCAGGAATAGACGGTAGTCCCATGCCCAAGACCATCGATGCTAGCATGGTTAAAATCAGCGTAAAGAATAATGATCCTGCACCTAGCGTCACAATAGATGAAGTCATTACCGTACCAAAGCTGGTTAGACTCACTACTCCGATAATAATACCGACGACCGCACAGGCAGCCATTACTGCGAGCGACTGGCGTGCGCCATCTTCTAGCGCACCCAAAATGTCAGAGAAACCCATTCTGGTCTCTTTGCGCAGCATACTAACCACGACGGTAAAGCCAATGGTATAAGCCGCTGCATAACCAACGGGCACGTTTCTGATTAATAAGAAAATCAAAAATACAATCGGTAGCAGCATGTGACCGCGTGCTTTTAACACTTCTTTGACGGCTGGTAAGCTTTCTTTAGCGATACCTTTTAGATCACGGCGTCCAGCGCGGAAATGCACCTGTGCAATCACACCAAGATAATACAAAATCGCGGGCAGTAATGCTGCCAACGCAATCGTGCTATAAGGCAAGCCTGTCGTCTCAGCCATAATAAATGCACTGGCACCCATAATCGGTGGCAATATCTGCCCGCCAACAGACGCACTCGCCTCAACTGCGCCCGCAAAATCTTTGTGATAACCGACCTTTTTCATGAGCGGAATGGTAAAAGCACCGGTACTAACCACATTTGACAAAGCAGAGCCATTGATACTGCCCATAAAGCCACTAGAAATGACCGCTACTTTTGCTGGTCCACCTTTTTTGTGACCGGCGATGGCCAATGCCAAATCATTAAACAACTGTCCCATTCCCGAGCGTGCTAAGAACGCACCAAAAAGAATAAATAAGAAGATAAAGGTGACCGACGCACCAATCGCAACAGAATACAAACCTTCCGTTTTTAGAAACAATTGACCAAAAATATCACCCATATCATAAGGACGAGTCAGTAAGCGGTCAGGCATAAAGTCCAAATGACTGACAAACGGATACGCCAAAAATATTCCTGCCAAGATCGGTAAAATCCAACCTGTGATACGGCGACTGCCTTCTAACACACAGACCACCGTAATCAGTGAAAATATCACATCCATCTGGTTGGCCATACCACCACGTGAGGTCACAATGTCTTGATATTCATATATCAGATAAGCCATCCCAGATAAAGACAGGGCAAACCATATCCAGTCATACCATGCAACGCGCTGACGGCTGCTTTTTTTGCTTGCTGGAAAAATCAAGAAAATTAATGCAAAACCAATGCCCACGTGTACAGAGCGCTGTAGCAATGCTGGCATGGGATTAAAAGTGATATACAAATGAAATAGTGAATATAAAATGCAAATTCCAGCGATAAAATACTTCACTGGTCCTTGAGTGAGGTGCCGTGTGATGGATTCTCGGTCATACTTTTCTAGTATGGCTTTATTGTGGGCTTGCGCTTCAAGTTCAGCGTCGATATTAGTATTAGCATCCGTGTTGGAATGTATAGGCAAGTCGCTATTGTTATTGATATCTGACATCGTTGTCACATTATCGTGATCCATCACTTGGGAGTTCATGACACAAGTCCTTGTTAAATCTATCAATGAAACCATACGTTGTCGGCATGATCGTTACTTCAGAATAGTCTGGCACCCAGCGATGAATGAGCATCCGGTAGTTACCATACTCAATCTCACCTTTGGTAAGCCGAGAGACCACCCAATTGAGCTTGGGCAATTTCTCATTGATTTGATAACCCAGATAGCCAGGTTTTTGTATGAGAGCAAGCGCTTCGGTTGAGGGTGTACCCGCCCCAAAAGCTTCAAAATAAGTGGTGGTCAGCAGCAACCCATCGCTCTCACGTTGGTATTGCTCTTCCCACCATTGTTTTTCTACAGAATGTATCCAGCGCAATTGAAAATTTGGCTCGACGAAATAGCAAACCTTATCATTAGCACCATCAACGCCTGCAACACGCACTTCCACCACAGGCTGACGGACAAATAGATGCCATAGCGTAAAAAAAACCAGCGCGGCAATACCTACCACGCCAATTAATAACCCTAATTGCTTATTTAGCTGCTTGCTCATCATAGTACTTTTTAGCGCCAGGATGGATAGGGGCGACCATGCCATCACGAGCGGTTTCTAAGCTAATATCATTGGCCGCTTGGTGCGCTGTTTTTAGACCGTCTAAATTATCAAATAGTGCTTTGGTCAATTTATAACCATCAGCTTCAGACAAATCAGAGCTCACCAATAGAGCATTCATGATTGCTGCGGTTGGAATCGCTGCTTCATTGCCATAAGTGCCAGCAGGAATCTCAAAGGTTTTGAAGTAAGGCTTGGTCGCAATGATTTCTTTTAGCTTGTCTTGATTGATGGTGATCAACTGTAAGTCTAAGCCCTGCTCTAGCTCCATCAATGAAGAGTTTGGCAGACCACTACTAAAGAATGCTGCTTCAATTTTACCCGCTTTCATACCGTCCGCTGCTTCCGCAAAGCCTAAATAATCAACGGTAACATCATCATACGTGATACCAAAACCTTCTAATAAAGTTCTAGCATTTACTTCTGTTCCAGAGCCTTGATCGCCTACAGCGATGCGTTTACCACGTAAATCTTCAATATTTTTGATGCCAGATTTTTTGGTGGTGACGACTTGCACCACATTAGGGTACAAGACTGCAATCTGTTGGATGTTGGTTATCGGCTTATCAAAGTTATTTTTGCCTTCGACTGCGTCGGTGACGACATCACTAAGCGCCAACACCATGTCGACCTTTCCTTGGGTCAATAGATTGACGTTTTCGACTGAAGCACCAGTAGTTTGCGTTTTTGAGTTGACCCCAAAGGTTTTGACATAGACCTCTGATAATGAGGTACCGATGATGTTATAAGGGCCAGATGCCCCGCCAGTGGCGATGGTCAGAAACTTGGTATCCAACTTATCGGCAGCAGTGTCCGTGGCAGCGCTATCTGTTGCTGTACTGTCAGTGCTTTCTGAACTTGGCGATGAGCATGCCGTCAGCCCTAAAGTGGCGCTTAACATTGCTGATAAAAGTAACGGGGATTTTAGAGAGTGGAGCATTGAATTCATCCTTGAAATAATCGATTTAGTACATTTAACAGTATCAGTATATAAATATTAATGCGTTACATACCTGTAATAATATAGCAATTCTTGCTATAAATAAACTGCCATCTACATTCTCTTCTACGCTCAAAACCTTATATTCGAAGCCATTTAGGTCAAGTGGCAGCAGCTTTTGTAAGCAATCAAAAGCTAAATATAGTTTTGCTATGCGGAACAATGTTTCATTAGTTATCTTATTTAAACAAAGTTTGTGTCGATTGTAAACCTTTATAATAATCTAAATACAAACGAGGTTATTTGACCAAAAATACTGATATAGAATGACTGAATGGTATGCCTGAATGTATTTTTATAATACTGTAGGCTTTGTTGTATTTCATATATAAAACCTAAGCGGGCGTTTTTTAAAGCAGCTAACTTAAAGTAGACGCAGTCTGAATAATACATTCGTCACCACATATATTGGCAACTTTATCTTTTATTCTAAAAATCTGGAAAACCTTTATGACAACATCTAGTGTAGAAAAATCAGCAGCGGTATCTGCTGATATCGCCATCATTGGTGGTAGTGGTCTTTATCAGATGCAAGCGCTAAGCAATAAGCGTAACGTAAAAATATTGACGCCTTTTGGTACACCTTCTGACGATATTGTCTTAGGTGAATTGAATGGCATAACGGTCGCCTTTCTAACTCGTCATGGTCATGGTCACAAACTCACTCCTTCCGAAGTCCCCTATCGTGCCAATATTTATGCCCTCAAAACTTTGGGCGTACGTTACGTCATTTCGGTATCGGCAGTGGGGTCGCTAAGAGAAGCGCTTAAGCCATTAGACATGGTCATTCCCGATCAAATGATCGATATGACTAAGTATAGAAACAGCAGTTTTTTTGGGGAAGGTGCAGTGGCACACGTCGCGATGGCTGATCCTTTATGTCCTAAAGTCGCGGATATTCTAACGCGTGCTTATGTTCAGGCGCAGATAGCTGAAGGTCAATGTCATGCAAAAGCCACGTATGTCTGTATCGAAGGGCCACAGTTTTCCACTCGTGCAGAGTCACACTGGTATCGGCAGATGCAAGCGGACATCATCGGTATGACCAATATGCCAGAGGCTAAGCTTGCTCGTGAAGCAAGTATGGCTTACGCGACGCTAGCCTTAGTAACAGATTTTGATTGTTGGAACCCTACTGAGGAAACTGTTAGCGCCGATTACGCTATTCAGAATTTGATGAAAAATGCCGATAATGCGCAGCACGTTATTAAGCAAGCGGTCGCCCTACTCGCTGCAGAACAGCCCGACTCTATTGCTCATACGGCTTTAGCTCAAGCGTTAGTAACGCCAGTAGAGGCGATGAGTGAAGAGACTAAAACCAGACTGTCAGCATTATTGCCTTAGTCATACGAATTTATAATCAACAAAAAGCCATCGAACTATAATCAACCTAATAGGGTCAACAAAATAGTTTAATGGCTTCTTAATACATAAAAGCTCCAAATGATAAGGCGTTCTTAATTCTTAATCCTTAATAACCATCAAGCCAGCCATTTGGCAAATACTGCAAATCTTCAGGCTCATCAATATCAGGCAAAGGCGCTAACAACGCTACAGACCAGCTCAATTCTGCCAAGCGCTGTTGAGTAACCTTTGCTACGCTCGCCGTACTCCATTCGATATTGCTGAATAAATGAGCAGCAACTTGCTTAAAGCCAAACAGCACATAGCCACCATCAAAAGCCGGAATCATTACACTATCTTGTGCCTCTAATTGCTGTGCAGCCTGTCGCATACGAGTAGCTGTGAGACTAGGACAGTCCGTACCGATTAATAAAACCTTTTTAAAATTTTTTAATTCAATAGGTTGTAATGCATGCTGACTGGCGGTTAACATACGCAAACCCAAGTCACCATCCACTTGCGCTGACCAATGCAGCGATTCAGGCAAACCAAGCGCTTGCCAGCATGGATCAGTTGGCGCAGGACTGACACATAACTCAATCGTAAAGCCGGTAGCGACGGCTTGCTCTATACTATGCAATAGCAGTCTACGCGCCATTTGCGCCGCACCTTCAATACCAAGAGCTGGCTGCAAGCGCGTTTTTGCCATACCCTGTGCGGGGAATTTGGCAAAGAGAATAATGCAAGTTTGTTGGTTTTGATTCATGGTAAGAGTTTGTTCATTTATTTATAATAACGCGCTTTGATATTATCAGCTGATACGCCGCGCCAATAATCAAAACGTAGATGCCACATCAAAATAATCGTCCGCCAAGTGCCGTGCTGTTGCCAACGTCTTGCTGATGTGATGACTTTACTTTTTAAACAAGCAGGTTTAGCAATACCCTTTAACTGCTTACCTTTTAGCTGTTTGCAAAGCTCAACATCTTCCATCAACGCTTGGTTAGGATAATTACCGATTTGCTCAAATAAAGACTGGCTGATAAAAATGGCTTGGTCGCCTGTCGCGATTCCGCTCAACCGTGAGCGCCAATTAATCATTTGACTGACCAATCGCAGTGTCGGTTGACGACTGGCTATTTGCACATCAAAATGTCCCCACTCTGCCCGTTTCATCGCTTCAGAAACACTCTCTATAGCGTTTATTGGCAATTGCGTATCGGCGTGCAGAAACAGCAATACCTCACCAGTTGCTAACGCTGCGCCTGCATTCATTTGCAGCGCGCGCCCTGCTTTAGATTCAGTCATTTGCCAATCAATTTTACGATCATTATCAAGCATTAACTCATTAATAAAACTGCGGATTATGCCAATAGAATCATCGTTTGAACCACCATCGACCACTATCACTTGCTGCGGGTTTGGATTTAGCTTGTTGATATTATCAAGCAATAAAGGCAAATTATTTGCCTCATTGAGTACTGGAATAATGATAGAAACCGTCGCCATAGCCGTCATAGTTAGTAGTACTCTTACTTGTTGTTACCATTATTTCTTATTAAGGCTCCAATTATAATCGGTATAACCAATCTTCATTTTTCCTGCTTTTAGCTCAGTGGTTTGCGATTTATTAAGCCCTAAAGATGAGCTGTAACGAGCCAAAAACCCTTCTAAATCGTTAGTACCGCGCCAGTTAGTCTCAAAGTCGTCTTTATACCATTTAAAAATTGGCGATATCTCTAACGTATTACCTTTGAGACGATTACGACTACTATCCGCGAGGAATTTACTCGTCACTTGCTCTAATTGTTTATCTAATTTACGCCCTGTAAAAGCATCATTTAATAGCGCAGGACAGCCGATGCTCGCACAGTTCACTGCAAAGTGAATACGCGGTTCGTTGTAGCGTTTAGAGCCACGGATTAGATTGTGCTCGATGTCATCAAGCGAGCGCTTTTTGCCTAATAGCGTGACAAAATCTTGTTTCCATGGCGAGCCAAAGAGGCCACCGATATCTTTAATCGACTTGAGATTAGGATACTTAGTCAGTATCAACTCTACCGTACCTGCGTTATAAACATTGATCAAAAATGCCAATTGCTCATCTTTACTCCAACCATTAAACTCTGATTGACTGACTTTGCTAGTTGCTGCCATGTAGCTATCAAGCTTGCTCTTATCGGCTTTCATACCGTTGTAATTAACGACTGAGGCTTTGCCATCATTGGTCATAGTAACGTTTTTATTCAGTAAACTATCCCAAGTGCTGTGATTAAAATCCGCATAACTTGCCATACTGGCTAACAGGATAGAAGTGGTCACTGCCGTTTTGATTAATAAACCACTGCTTAAAAAAAGGCTTTTACTATTAAGTCTTGTACTATTAAATCTTCGGCTATTCAATACTGACATGAGTCACTCCATTTAAATCAATGATATTTTTTCTATCGTCTGATCTGTTGTCTCTTCTTCTAGCGCACCACCGCAGCTACTTCCTTGCCCTGCCGTACAGCCATAGCAATGATCTGCAATGGCAATGTCATCGCCAGCAGGATTTTGCGTTAATAAATCGCTTAGATGCCGACGGGACTTGTTGGGCACTGGAATCTCTAATTGCTGGTTAAAGTCACAATCAAACAACTCTCCTAACCAATTAACGCTAATGGTCGATCGGCACATGACTTCGGTTAAATTGGCGGCCACGTAATTGGCTTTGAGCAAATCCATATAGGGATAGAATTGGTTTTTAGCCAATAGCACCGCACCAAAACGCTGAATCGGCATATTGGTCAAGGCAAATAACTGATGAAATTCGATATCAAAATGCGCTTTTAACTCGCGCTTATAATCTGCTTCAAGCTGCTGTTGATTGGGCGGCAGCGTCGCACCTTGCGGATTATAGACGAGATTAAGCGTTAAGTTTGAGCCAGCTTTGCCATAACCTAAGGCATTGAGTTTATGCAGTCCCAATATACTGTTATCAAATGCGCCTTTACCGCGCTGCTTATCGACATTTTCTAATGAATAACATGGCAGAGAAGCCACTACTTCGACCGCATTGTCTGCCAAAAACTGTGCCATGTCCTCAAAGCCTTCTTCCATCAGGATAGTTAGATTACAGCGATCAATCACTTTTACACCCAAGGCGCGCGCGGCTGTAACCAAATACTTAAAGTCTTCGTGCATCTCAGGCGCACCGCCCGTTAAATCAAGCGTATCAATATTTTGTGCTTGCAAGACTTCTAGAATCAACTCAACCAACTCACGCGACATCATCTCTGTGCGGTAAGGACTGGCAGCCACATGACAATGCACACAAGACATATTGCATAAGTAACCCATATTGACCTGTAGCGTGGTTAACTCACGACGTTTGATCGCTGGGAAATCCGTGTGCTCGAGTAATTCGATAGTTGATTTCATAATGGTATAAAACCCTGTTAGTAGCACCTCTAAAGCAAAAATGATGACACAAAAATAAAAGGTTAAAAAAAGAATAATTTCTACGCAAGCAATTGCTTCTTATGACTATTTAATAAAACGATCATCTCATTTTTAGCCTTATCACTTTACGATTTATCTAATTAATCATACCTGATTGTGAAACAATATTGACAACTAATATCGTAATTTTCACCTTTTATACCAAATGAGCATGACGTCTCGTAGGATGTCATACAGCACTTGTCAATTTGGCTTTTAAGATATTATATTCAGCAGATTTATAGATCGACCTTCTCATCCAATTGGCAATGCCACAGTTGTCAGTGTAAAACCCTTAAATAGCATTGACCGCACAAGGCTTTATCGCTAAATTGGTTGCAACATTCATATCTTTTAAAACAACATTCACTGATAAAATATAAATACTTTTAGAATATAGAAAGCCCACCACGTACCAATGCTTATGACACACGGATGTAAGCATCAAATCACCTTTAAGGATAACGTAATGAATATGAGCACATTACTAAAACCAACTGTACTGAGCATTGGATTAATGAGTGTCATAGGTTGCACTACCATGCAGACCGCGCCCAAGGATATGAGCAACTCAGCAACTGTCTATTACAATGGCAACATCATCACGATGGAGGGCGATCAGCCACAAATGGCTGAAGCCTTAGTCACCCAAGTGGGCAAGATTGCCTATGTGGGCAATTTACAAGAGGCGCAATCGAAATATAAAAATGCCGCGCAGATTAATCTACAAGATAAAACCTTATTACCCAGCTTTATCGATCCGCACAGTCATTTTGATATGGTGTCAAACACCATGGGTCAGGTCAATCTCAACCCGCCGCCCATCGGTCAAGTCGATAGTATTCCAAAAATGATGCAAACGCTAAAAGAGTATAAAGTGGACAATAACATTGCTGATGGCGACTGGATCTTTGGTTGGGGTTATGATGAAACTCAGCTCGCCGAGGGGCGTCATCCGACCAAAAGCGAGATTGATAAAGTACTGCCAAACAATCCAGTGTATTTACAACACACAAGTGGTCACATGGGCGTCGCAAACAGCAAGGCGCTTGCCATGATGAACATCACTGCTAACAGTAAAAATCCAGCAGGCGGTAATATTGCTCGAATTAAAGGCTCTAATGAACCAAACGGTCTCGTACAAGAAACGGCGATGTATCCGTTCGTGCGCAATATGCTAGAAGTGTTAGCGCCGAATCAAGGCAAATTCTTTGAGCAGACGCAAGAGTATTATGCAAAGAATGGCATAACGACGGCACAAAATGGCTCAACGGCTCGAAACACCATTCAGTTTTTTCAAAAACAAGCCGATGCAGGTAAACTTAAAATTGACTTGGTCGCACTGGCAGGAGTGAGTGACTTAGATGAGAATTTGGCTGATAAAAACTTCGTATGGAAAACCTATCAAAATGGTTTTAAAGTACAGGGTACCAAAATCGTCGCAGATGGCTCGCCACAAGGCAAGACCGCCTATTTTAGCCAACCTTATCTCACACCAGTTCCAGATTGTGAAAAGGACTGCCGTGGTCTACCAAGTGTCAGCCAAGATGAGCTGAACGAGATGTTTGTCAAAGCCTATGCTCGTGACAATCAGCTCTTTATTCATAATAATGGTGATGGCGCAACCGATATGCTCATCAAGGCACACGAGTATGCCGTCAAAAAGACTGGTCAAGCAGCTGATAAAGATCGCCGTACTGTGCCCATCCATGCTCAATTTGCCCGACCTGATCAGCTAGCAGCATTCAAAAAATACAATATGGTGCCGTCCTTCTTTACCAACCATACTTACTTTTGGGGAGATGTACACGTTAAAAACTTAGGTAAAAAACGTGCCGACTTTTCAAGCCCGATTGCCACTGCTGATAGAATGGGACTTAGATACACCAATCACTCTGATGACACAGTGACACCTGTTGACCCGCTATTTACAGTCTGGTCAGCAGTCAATCGCACTTCGCGCTCAGGTAAAATCATTGGTAAAAATGAGCGAGCGACGCCGTATCAAGCGTTAAAAGCCATTACCAGCAATGCTGCTTATGAGTATTTTGAAGAAGACAGCAAAGGCACTTTGACGCCAGGGAAACTGGCTGATTTGGTTATCTTGGATGCCAACCCATTAACCATAGAGGCAAGCAAGCTCAAAGACATCAAAGTCATCACAACCATTAAAGAAGGTCAAACGATTTACCAACGTCCAGTACAATAGTTCATGGTAAGCGCCGTATAATAAGCCAAATTTTAGCAGGCGATTTCAAATCATCATGCCTGCTATTCATTAAGATGATGAACCGTTAAAGCTATTTATTAAAAACATTCATTAAAACTGTTTAAGGAACCCTATATGAGTATCAACACCGATACAGGTAACGACCACATTCTCTCCTCCGATAATATTCATTACTTGCATCATAGTTTTTTTGAACCAAGCCATGAAAACACAGCGGTAAAAGCCACATTACTAATTGTTCATGGTATGGCAGAGCATAGCGGACGTTACGCAGACTTCGCTCAGTTTTTAGCGGATAATGGTATCGCAGTGGCAACTTATGACCATTTGGGACATGGAAAGACCGTCAAAACATCAGCAGATTTAGGTTTTTTTGGTGAAGAGCATCCAGTACAGTCCCTGCTAAAAGACGTCATTGTCATGGCAGATAGCTTAAAAAACCGCCATCCTGACGTGCCACACTTTGTAATGGGTCATTCTATGGGCTCGTTTATTGTGCGTAATGTCCTAAAGCACCATGCACACAATTTTACAGGTGCTATTTTGATGGGTACAGCAGATGCCAACCCCTTGACTAAAGTGCTACTCCCAGTCAATAAAATACTGGCAAAAGTAGCCCCTAAAAAACCAAATGCAATGTTTGCCAAGGTGATGAATAAAGTCTTGAATAGTAAGCTTGAAGATCGCATCTCTTCATCAGAATTTGCATGGTTAACTGAAAACCCTGCCGCCATTGAAGCCTATGAAGCAGATCCACTGACGGGATTTGATTTCACCAATAATGGCTTTATGACACTATTCTTTCTGATGGAAACTGGCTTAAACAAAGGCTGGGCAATGACTATCCCAAAAAACTTCCCGATGCTATTTATCAGCGGCGAAGATGATCCTATTGGAGATATGGGCAACGGTATCCGCAAAATTGTCACGCGCTTAAACAAGCAAAACTTCAGTCAGGTAGATATCCAACTCTATCCAAATATGCGTCATGAGCCTTTGCATGAAAAAGACCATCAAACCGTTTATGAAGATATCTTAGAATGGATAGAAAGCCATAGCTCAGGCAATTAACAGCAGCGCTCATCTTGGCAGTTAACTCGTTTGCTAAAAGTCGCCAAATTAGCGACAATACGGCAAGCAAGTTTTTACGCCAAGTCATGCGAGTTATTTAACGATAATATATGCTTTACCTTCCACTAACTTTAGGAACCTTTATGTCATTACAACAAACCATCGAACAAGCCTTTGAAAAACGCAATGAATACAGCCCAAGCACGATGCCACAAGACGTGCGTGATGCTATTAATCAAGTGCTTGAGCAACTAGATAACGGTACATTGCGCGTTGCAGAAAAAAAGGATGGCGAATGGGTCGTCAATCAGTGGGCAAAAAAAGCCGTTTTGCTCTCTTTTCGCTTAAACGACAACTATGTTCAGGCAGCGGGCGAACATGTGCAATTCTATGACAAAGTTCCGACTAAGTTTGCCAACTGGACCGAAGCACAGTTCAAAGAAGCTGGCGTACGCGTTGTACCACCAGCCGTTGCTCGTAAAGGCTCGTTCATCGCAGCTGGTGCAGTATTGATGCCGTCGTATGTCAACATCGGCGCGTATGTCGATCAAGGCGCGATGGTAGATACGTGGGCGACCGTGGGTTCATGTGCCCAAATTGGTAAAAACGTCCATTTATCAGGTGGCGTTGGTATCGGCGGCGTATTAGAGCCATTGCAAGCGAATCCAACAATCATTGAGGACAACTGCTTCATCGGTGCACGTTCTGAAATCGTTGAAGGCGTAATCGTCGAAGAAGGTGCTGTTATCTCGATGGGTGTATTTATTGGTCAATCAACGCGCATTTATGATCGCGAAACGGGTGAGATTCATCGTGGCCGTGTACCAGCAGGCTCTGTTGTCGTACCGGGTAGCTTGCCATCAGAAGATGGTACGCATAGCTTATATGCTGCTATCATCGTCAAAAAAGTCGATGCACAAACCCGCGCTAAAACATCAGTCAATGAGCTATTGCGTTTAGCTTAGTATTTTTAATACTTAGAGTCTCGTACCCAAACCGTACGGACAGCGACAGATCCTCTTTATTAAAGACGCTGAAGAAAACTTCAGCGTCTTTTTTGCAGCTTAATAGAGGGTGGTGCGTTATAATCCCTTTTTTTGGTTTGGCTTTATCCAAACGCAAAACGCCCATACCAGAACCTGCCTTTTTATTACGATTGATAAATGCCTCATCCCATTAGCAATCTTTAACTGTATTTGACATATTATGAGTGAATCACTATTACGCACCGCCGCCATTCCTGTCACTGATCCTGAAGCCGGTCTACGTTTGACAGAAATCTTTTATTCTTTGCAAGGTGAAGCGCTGACCTCAGGCTTGCCAACGATATTTGTACGCTTGACTGGCTGTCCACTTCGCTGTGTCTATTGCGATACTGAATACGCCTTTACTGGTGGCGAGCGGCAGTCGCTAGAAACCATTATAGAGACCATCAAAAGCTATCCTTGCAAGCGTATTTGTCTGACTGGCGGCGAGCCTTTAGCTCAGCCGAACGCCATTGAGCTAATGAAGCGCTTACTGAGCGACGGTTATGAAATCTCGCTTGAAACCGCAGGCGCGCTCACGGTAGCAAACGTGCCAAAAGCGGTCAGTAAAGTCATGGATCTCAAAACGCCAAGCTCAGGCGAAGTCGATAAGAATCTATGGTCAAATATCGACCACCTCACTCAGCATGACCAAATCAAGTTTGTCATCATGAACCGTACTGATTACGACTGGGCAAAAGCCATGTTGTCTGAGCATAAATTAAATAAATTGGTCGATACGGTTTGGTTTTCGCCGATGTTTAATGTCGCAGAGGATATCGACGACGAAGTCAGCCCCGATGTACCTTTGTTGGCGCGCGAACTTGCAGAATGGATGTTGGCTGACGCGCTGCCCGTACGCTTCCAATTGCAACTGCATAAAATCATCTGGGCAGATGCTAAAGGCAAATAATAGTCCAATCATCTAAATGGATATTCAACATAAATAGCGACCCAAGGATAGGAATATAGGTATGGTCAAACTCATTTTATTGGGCTTATTATCGGGGGCATTTTTTAGCTCGACGTTTGTGTTAAACGAAGTTATGAGTGCGGCTGGTGGGCATTGGTTTTGGTCAGCTAGCCTTCGCTATGCATTTATGTGGCTAATACTCACGGCTATTATAATTATGCAGCATGGTTTTGGGCGTATTACGGAGCTGATGACTATATTCCGTCAACATTGGGGCTTTTGGTGTATTACGGGCAGTATTGGTTTTGGAATTTTTTATACAGGAATATGCTACGCGGCTGATCATGTCGCAGGCTGGGTAGTCGCCGCGACCTTTATGTTTACAGTGGTCGCAAGCCTACTCGTTTTGCTAGCATTCGGACAACGTTTTGATAAAAAATTCATTGCATATGCGTTATTAGTATTTGCCGGTGTGGTACTGGTCAATATCAGTGAAGGGCTGCATGCCGCTTCTTTGCTAGATGCTGATGCAGTGCCTATGAAAGATATGCTGCTTTATGGTGCCGTGCCTGCCCTAGTAGCCGCCTTTAGCTATCCCATTGGTAACCAGTTGGTTTGGCAGGTATCTTACAATGCGCGCAAGCGTAGTGCCGAGCCTACTAGCACTCAAAAAATTGATATCCAAGCCAACGAGATTAGTAAAAAAACAACCTCACTTATTACAGAAGCACCTGCATTGTCAGCCGATATGAGTTATACGGCGGACGCGGTCGATTCCTTAAACCTTAACCACCCCACTCAAACCTTGCCGAGCTCTGTGCTGCAAACTTTAATCACACGTATACCTGCTATCAAAACCACCCTGCTACAAAATGCCTTTAACAAAGTATGGTTAATGACCTTGGGCAGTCTGCCATTTTGGTTGGTTTTGGGTTTTATCGTTCGTCCGGATTTGCCTGATACTAAACAGGTATTCAATACCTTACTTGTGGCTTTATTGGCAGGTGTGGCGGCAACCAGTATCTTTTTATATGCCCGTGAAAAAGCGGAAACTTCAAGTGAAGTGGCTGGGGTTGATGCCACTCAGGCAAGTGAAGTGATATTTGCCTTAATTGGCGGTATGCTATTGCTCAATAATACTTTGCCATCAGCGATGGGCTTAATAGGTATTGCTCTGATTATCATTGGGCTTATTCTATTTGCAAAAGATGGCTAAACTACTACCTAAAATTAGGTTAACTCTATTTAAATTATTGATATAAACAACTTCAAAACTAACCTAGTCCAGCACAGCCAATCTATTTTGATGGCCATTATATTGGTAATATAATCATGGTTAATGATTTAATTTTTCCTGATATTTTATTATATTTATTAGATATGGTTGGTGTGATTGCTTGTGCGATCGCAGGTACACTGCTGGCACAGCACAAAGGCTTTGATATTGCTGGCTGTATCTTGGTTGCGATGGTCAATGCTATCGGCGGCGGTACACTACGTGATATGGCGCTAGACCGTCATCCGCTCTTTTGGATGACTGACCTCAATTATGTGATCGTCATCACAGTGACATCGCTTATTTTACAAATATTCTTTCATCTGTATCATAAGATTGATAAGGCATTGAAGCTGTTTGATGCCATTGGGTTGGCGGCTTTTAGCGTGATCGGTTTTAAGATAGCATTGACACAAGATATGTCAGCTATTATCGCTATTATGATGGGGGTTTGGACGGCTATTATTGGTGGTCTGCTACGCGATATCATCTGTAATGAGATACCACTGTTACTTCAACGCGAGATTTATATCTCTGCTAGTATTGTAGGTTCGATCACTTATCTGCTGCTTGATCGTTTGGATGTAAATGCTGGATTGAATGAATTTATTATGCTGGGCGTTATCTTTGCTGTACGGATGCTAGCATTGCGTTTTGATTGGCACCTGCCTTCTATACGTTTGGTGAAATAAGACCGATATATATATATATGGTTTAAACACTAGGGCGTGTCCTCAATTCAATCGTTTACTTTCTAAATGAGCTAAAAATAATCAGACAATCATCATACACACTTAGTGAGACTTGCTCATGCTGGCTATCGCATTGAACCCTTCAGCACTAATCACTACGTTTGACCCACGCTCTCTCATTTATCTTTTTGATATGATTGGTATTATCGCTTGTAGTATTTCAGGCACGATACTGGCAAAACACAAAAATTTCGATGTTTTTGGTTGTTTACTGGTGTCTATTGTCACCGCTATCGGTGGCGGCACTGTGCGTGATGTCATTTTAGATCGCCATCCACTATTTTGGATGGTGGATATGAGCTACCTGACTGTTATCACCATCTCTTCATTAGTGATGCAAATATTCTTTCACCCCAACTCTAAACGCGTTAATAAGTTCCTAAAACTCTCAGATACCATTGGACTGTCAGTTTTTACCTTAATCGGTATCAAGGTTGCCGATAGTATGGGTGCAAATGTGCCCGTGGCATTATTACTTGGGGTGATTACCATCATTGTCGGCGGTATCATCCGCGATATGATCTGCAATGAGATTCCGCTGGTGTTGCAGCAAGAGATTTATATTTCGGCAGCTTTGGCTGGCGGCATCCTCTATTTTGCACTACACAATCTGGGTATGACAGCTTGGATTGCTGACATCGCTACTATGAGTACGATTTTTACCTTACGCATGCTCGCCATTCGTTATGACTGGCAGTTTCCAACCATCGAATGGAAATACTAAAAAAGCGTCAACCTTAAACAAAGTCGACGCTATATTTGCTACTGGTTGAGTATCTTATAATAAGATAATGCCATCATTCCTGTACGACTGCTAAATCCCTTACCACCAACTGTAGACTTTGTTTGCCATTCCACTCGTTGATGTCTAGCTGAAATAGTACATGCACTTTTTCTGCACGATAATCCCATCTCTCGCTATCAAAGTTAAAATAAATTGCTTCAATCGGATATTGCACATCAGGGTAACGCAGCGACAGTTTAAGGTGCTTGTCTTTTAATATCCTAAAGCTTAACACTTCAAAGACCCCATCAAATATTGGCGGTGCAAAGCCATGACCCCAAATATTAGCATCAGCTAAGTGTTCAGCAAACCACAAGCTAAAGTCACTCGCCTGCAACGCGCCATCAGTGAATTTTTGCTCAGCAAACACTTCATTATCCATCTGTGCCATGACGTCATTAAAAGCCATAACAAACCCATCAAAGTTACGGCGTTTGATCGTTAAGCCTGCTGCCATTGCATGACCACCAAAATGACTGATTAAATCAGGATGGCGCTCGGCAACCTGTTCAATCGCATCACGAATGTGCACGCCAGCGATAGAACGCGCCGAGCCTTTGATAGGGTCATTTTCAGCGGTACGCTCTGTATCCGCGGGCGCAAAGACGATACTTGGCAAATAATGACTTTCTTTTAACAGTCCAGCGACGATGCCGATGACGCCTTGATGCCAATCATCTTGGTATAAAACGATACTGCGTTTATGATTATTATTCGTCTTTTTCTCAGATCTATTTTGAACAATAATATCCCCGCTTTCACGGTTATCCGCCGTAGCCTCATCGTCCATGTCTGTATCCGCAGCGGCTAATGTCTGTACGATGCTATCCGCTTGCGCGCGCATCTCGCCTTCTACCTGCCGACGCGTCCGGTTTAACTGCTCAAGCTCTTGCGCCAAACGCTGCGCCGTACTCCAGTCATCCGTCAACAAACACTCAATACCGATGCGCATATTGTCCATACGACCAGCGGCATTGATACGAGGTCCTAAGACAAACCCAAAATCCTGTGCCTGCAACTGCTTAGGATCTCGCCCTGCTTGTTCAAGGAGTGCCAAGATACCAAGCGAGCAGCGCCCTTGGCGGATAGCCGCCAGTCCATGATGCACTAAAATGCGATTGTTTTTATCAAGCACCCCAACGTCAGCAATCGTCCCTAATGCCACCAAATCCAAATATTGACTCACTTGCACGGTAGATTTACCAGCTTCGCGGCGCAGCTTGGCCAAGCGTCCAAGCACATAAAATGCCACACCCACCCCTACGAGCGCTTTACTGCTAAAGTGACAATCGAGCTGATTGGGATTAACCACAGCCTCCGCAGGCGGTGTTTCTTTAGTCGTCAAATGATGATCAGTAATAATCACGGTGATGCCATCGGCTTGCGCACGTGCCACGCCTTCATGGCTTGAGATACCGTTATCGACGGTCACTATCACCTCAGGATGATACTTCTCAATACCCAATTCGACAATTTCTGGTGTCAAACCATAACCGTACTTAAAACGGTCGGGCACTAAAAAGTCAACGACTGCGCCCATTTTTGTGAGCGCGCGCATCATCAATGCGGTACTGGTCGCACCATCACAGTCAAAATCGCCCACGATAAGGATACGCTGACCGTCATCGATGGCGACGTCTAACAGACGCACTGCTTCGGTGACACCATGTAGCATTTCGGCTGGCAATAGCGCAGAGAGTTGCGTCTCTAGCTCATCAGGCTGAGTAATGCCGCGACCTGCATACAGGCGGGCAAGCGTCAATGATTGGGCGGCAAGTGGTTGCAGCGCGGCGGGCAACTCGTCGATGCGAGTGCTGGTATAACGGGGGGTTAAATTTAGCATGTGCATATTCTACTGGCTTTAGCAGAGGGTCACAATGACAATTTTTGGCGGCTTGGTTTATCGTTTTTTGTTGCAGTACATTGTGATAAGCCATATTTTAATACCAGACCAGCATAGAGCAAATAATTTATACTCTATCCATATAATATACATAATATTTCATTTACAAAAACGGTGCATAGCGACTGCATTTTTCTGCATTTTGCTACAAAGCAATGATTGTATGCCGCTCAGAAATCCATAAAATGGTAAGCAACTGAGATACTTGCTATCTATCTATTGAGATTTTTTATTTTAACCATTTATAAGGATGCTTTATGAAAACCACACCACTGGCTGAAAAACTACCAAATACCATTGACCCTAGCTTGGATCTTGAACAAGTAAAAAAGGAATGTCAAAAGTTGGTAAAAAAACGTGCCAAATATTCTGCTGGTGTTGCCATCGTTCCTGTACCATTTTTTGATGTCGCAGTAGACGCAGGTATGCTTACTCAACTATTACCTGACATTAGCGAGCGATTCGGCTTACTTGAAGACCGTAAGGCGGCAGTTGACTTAGAATCACGAGCCATTCATTGGGGCGCATTAAAAGATCGTACTGTCGATTTTGCAGGGTTGATGGCGACTCGTGGTATTGTTAAAAAGACCGTACAAGGCTTTGGTGGTCGTATTGCTGCCAAACAAGTAACGAAATTCATCCCACTAGGGGGTCAAATGGTTGCTGCTACAATGGGCTATATGATTTTCAAAAAAATCGCCAATGACCACATCAATGAGTGTTACAAGCTTGCAAAAGACATTCAGCAAAAGCAACACGGTAAAAATGTCTAAAACAGTTAAAAAACTGACATCAACTTTATAAAATAAAACCAGCTAAGAGCCATTGCCTTAGCTGGTTTTTTTGTGCTGAGCTACGCATATATGGGTTTAATTTTTCAATTTAATAACAGCCTTTTTCATAATACATCTCTAACTCAAAATACTCTATATCACTAATTATAATAAGGTTATCTGCATAAGGACGATACTTTCTAACCATTATTTTTGCCGCTGGTTTGTTCTTTATGAGAATGACGCCATCTTCGAGCCGAACATCGTTATCAAAACTAAATCCATCTCCCATGACTTTTGATGTAGAGCCTTTCCAATGACACTGCTGTACGTGATAATCAGACATCACATATACACTTCTTATAAAAAACAGGCTGGGTATCAAAGCAATTAAAAGACAGGGTATTGATAGCTTTTTATTCATTGAATCTCTAATTGAATTTAGGAAACCTATTTTGATGAAATAAATATTCCTGTCCATGTATGTTTCATGATATCTCGATGCATAGCATCAACAGTGGAAAATGGCAAAAACCACCACCAAATATAGCAATACTTCATGAACAATTCACCTGCCTTATTGATTAAAATCGTTAAAGTAAGATAAATTTTATTCATAGATTCTTGTATGCTGCACTTTAGCGTAGATAGTTATGAGCTAACCTCAACACTGATATTGCTATTGGGTTGCCTCATTCTTTTCATCGCCAGTATTTCTGCGGCGTTCAATGACTATTTTGATGCTTGTTCGTGGGAACACCTCACCACTTGGTTATTTATCGTCGGTGGTTTATTGATGATTATCGGCTATATTGGTTATAAAGCCTATGCATATTATTACCCTTATGCGCGGCTGGATTGATAACGTCAAGCTTTGATACAAAATGGCTTAATTCTGTGCTAGTAGTGGTTAATGATGTCATGCACTAATTTTGCTGATAATATACGACCTGCTGGGAGAAAATACATTTCAATTAGCAAACATCAACTCGTACCAAATGCCAGTTTCTATTAAGCATAAACCTTCAAACCAATAAAAATCTTAAAGGATCAGACCCATGAAAAAAATCTTAATATCAACGGCTATGCTCGCTACCCTCGCTCTATCTGGATGCACAACGACTGATGGCATGAATAATAATGCAGGTACTGCTATCGGTACTGCCAATGAGATTGGTATGAATGTCTTTAAATCAGCGATTGATAACCAATGCCGCAGTCAGATTGAAAAGCAAACTGCTTGGCGTGTGGCTAGCGTGGCTATGACCGACACACAACAAGAAGCTGTAAAAAGTAATGTTTGTGGCTGCGTCAGTGAGCAAGCGCCGCAACAAGTGACGCTCGTTGAATTGGGTAATGCTGCTATCGATTCGCAATATCGCACACAGCTGGTCACGAAAGTCGTCGCAAAATCTCTACAAAGTTGCTATACCAGTTTTATGAAATAAAATATGATATATCTACTGATGTACAGTAGATATAGTTGTACAACATTCAAGTTTTAAGACATTAAAATAAAACCATAAAAAGGGTGCGTTATAAATAACGCACCCTTTTTATTGCTAAGTCTTTATACCATCCGCTTATCTTATTAACTTGGCTTAGAACTTGTTTTTGTCAACTGGATTCTGTGACAGCGCTGCTGTAAAAGGCAGTATTTTACTGCGGCTAAAATACTTAGAAGAGCTATCAATAATCTTATCTACTTCTTTGATCAACTCATTAATAACGTCATCATAAACGCCATGATATAGTTCAGTTTCGAATGCCGTAAAGGGATGCTTACGTGATGCCGAGCCGACCTCTGTCACGCCTTGCTTACTATAAAAAATATCGACTCGTCCATCACTATTGAGTACACAATTTAATACTCCGCCCTCCAGCTCCATCTCTACTCGCTCAGGCATAAAAATATAATCGTCTACATTGATGAGTTTTTTTTCTACTTCTCTCTTAAAAAATGATTTGATATCAAACATGGATATATCCCTGACCTTAAAATTATAATATACGTTAGCACGACTGATTTTATGACTATCACCAAGCATTCAACTGCATGCTTGTTCGTTCGTGCTTTATGAATCAATACTATAAGATGACGTGATATTTTTTAAGACAGGATATGTAAAACTGCGTTTGATGTTGGTAAAAATAGAATGTTAGCTGTGGCTCCTTTATCCTATTGCAATAAAAAAAGGAAGTGGCAAACTAGGCAACTCCCCTTTTCTAATGATGAAACTACTCTATCTGGCTTAATCACACCCAGCCTTTCTCACGAAACGATTTCAACACCTCAACAAACACTGCCATCTCATCAGGTCTGCCAAGCGTCAAACGATTAAAGCCAGTGATAGGCGCAAACTCGCGACCAACAGCGATGCCATGGTCGTACATTCTATCAATATAGGTTTGTACATCGCCTTTGATTTCGTGGAATATAAAGCTAGCTTGTGATGGTAAGTAGCGTAGACCAAGCTCATCCAACGTCTGCTCAACCAGCTGACGCGATTGATTGGCAGTATGCAAACTCAAGGCCAAAAACGCCTCATCATTCAAGGTTGCTATCGCGGCGACAGCACCAGACAGATTGGTGTTATCCACTGAGATAAACGCCTCTAGCTCAGTGATCATTTGCGGACTGGCAACTGCATAGCCGACACGCATACCTGCTAGCGCACACAGTTTGGAGAAAGTCCGAACCACGATAATATTGTCTGAGCGCTGCTCTCTTATCCACGCAATCCCACTCTCAAAACTTGGGTCAATGACATATTCTGAGTAGGCTTCATCTAGCAAGAAATAATGATGGTCTGGTGCCGTTCCTACCCACGATTTTAACTCATCTGTGTCAGTAATCGTCGCTGTAGGATTGTTGGGATTGCAGAGATAAAACAAGCTTATACCATCAAAATTATCAGCCACTTTTTGCATATTTTGTAAATCAAAAGAATAGCTTTCAGGCATCAGTGCTACTTTTACCACGGGCACATTGATAGAGGTTGCATATAGTTCCGCATAAGCAAAGGTTGGGTGCGGCACAATTACTTGAAAATTTCTGCCTTCCCTTAACGCTTTGTTTTGCAGCATTTGTACGACGGTGCGGATATTCTCACTGGAGCCGCTGCCTAGAGATATTTGACTTTCAGTCACGTCATTAATTTTCGCAACTTTAGTGATTAAGGCTGCACGCTGGTTATCTGGATAACGGAAGCCGATGTCTAAAGCATCGATAACTGCTTTTTTGGCAGAGTTTGCCATGCCCAATGAGTTTTCGTTAGAGTTTAATTCTATTAATGGATTGGTAAGCACAATAGTAATACGCCTAATTGATACCCATACCAAATATGCGATGAACAATGTCAAACTCGCTCAGCCAGCGGACGTAGCACTTGCGCTCGTCTTTTTTGCTACTCTGATTATTTAGTAGGGTTTATATATGGATGGTGAGATGCATTCGGATAATAATGGTTATGGTAAGTGGCATTTACCCTGATTACAAGCGCTCTGAGCGATGAAACTCGTTAGCAGCTATTATGAGTAAGATGCTCATTTATTGATAGTATCCATTAAATAAAAAAGAGCCACCCTATAGGCAAATCACTTTGCTAATACTAGGGCGTGTCCTCATTTTAAAAATGGTGATAAAAATGAGATAAATTGCCGTCAAACAAGGAAAGTAGCGCAAATAATATCGAGATATTAAAAAGCTATTTGACGATGTTTGGCAAAATTTAGCCATTTTTAGCCCATTTAGCAAGTAATCGATTGGATTGAGGACACGCCCTAGTCTTGTTAGTTTATCGATATTTCAAATTAGCAGTTTTCTAATGTACTACTTAGACCCAGCCTTTTTCACGGAACAGCTTTAATACTTTAATAAATGCTACCATCTCATCAGGCGTGCCAAGCGTCAAGCGATTGAAGCCTGTAATAGGTGGAAACTCGCGACCAACCTTGATGCCATGGTCACGCATTCTATCGATATAAGTCTTTAAATCACCTTTTATTTCATGAAAAATAAAGTTGGTCTGTGAAGGTAAATAACGCAATCTAAGGTCATCTAACACTGTCTCAATCATCTGGCGCGACTGATTGGTATTGCGTAAGCTGAGCGCTAAAAACTTGGCATCATTTAACGTCGCAATAGCAGCAACCGCACCTGACAAGTTGGTGTTGTCCATAGACATAAAAGCTTCGACACTCTCAATAGCTTGCGGGTTAGAAACCGCGTAGCCCACTCGCATACCGGCTAAGGCACATAACTTTGAGAAAGTATGGATAACAATAAGATTGTCTGATAACCCTTGTTTTACCCATTCAATACCACTCTCAAAGCTTGGATCTGATACGTACTCCAAATACGCTTGATCTAATAAAAAGTAATGGCTATCTGGCGCCTTACTTACCCAAGTTTTAAGCTTTGACGTTGATGTAATGATGCCAGTTGGGTTATTTGGATTGCAAATATAAAGTAGGCTGATGCCATCAAAATCATCAGCTACTTTTTGTAATTCATCAAAATCATAATCATAGTTTTCAGCGGTTAGTGGTATCTTGACCACAGGCACGCCAATGGAATTTGCATACATCTCTGCACAATCAAACGTTGGCACAGGAATCACCATTTGAAACTGCTTGCCCTCTTTTAATGCTTTGTTTTGCAACATTTGTAAGGTAGCTCGAATATTTTCAGTCGAGCCATTGCCTAAGGAGATTTGGTTTTCTGCCACACCATGGATGGTGGCAATTTTGCTAATGAGCGCTGCGCGTGGATTATCTGGATAACGAAAGCCCTCGCCTAAAGACTCTATAATGGCTTGTTTAGCAGAATCTGCCATACCTAGTGAGTTTTCATTCGCATTTAATTCTAAGAATTTATTATTTTGCATGATGGATTATGTGCCTCAACGTCCGTTGTTATAAGTTCATATTGCTCATTGATATCATATTAAGGGGCATTTGGTATAAACACAAGTTTTGATATAACCAATTATTAGTTATTAATAATATCGAACAAAGGCAAGGTTGTTTTGCTGATAAGAAGACCATAAAAAAGGTAAGCTGCACCGTTAGCAACTCACCCTTTTATTAAATACAAACTGATATTAACGGCAGTTCAAATAACCTATTAGATCAAATGCGCCTTTAACTCTAGCACTTTATCTCTCGTTTTCGCTGCATCTTCAAACTTCAAATCACGTGACATCTGCTTCATAAGCTTTTCAAGACGATTGATTTCTTTCGCCAGTAAATCAGGACTGCGTAAGATACTAATATCGACATCAGGTAGATTGCTCTTGATAGGAATCACTTGATTGTCATTGGTATTCTGATCGTCACCCGTATCGATTTTATCAGTGATACTACGACGCGCGCCTTTTGGCGTGATGTTGTGCTCAAGGTTAAAAGCGACTTGTTTTTCACGGCGACGATCGGTCTCGTCTATCGCCTTTTGCATACTGTTGGTAATACGATCAGCATAAAGGATAGCCTTACCATTGATGTGACGCGCGGCTCGTCCAATGGTCTGAATCAAGGCACGCTCAGAACGCAAAAAGCCTTCTTTATCGGCATCAAATATCGCGACCAATGAGACTTCTGGCATATCCAAACCCTCGCGCAACAGGTTAATGCCGACCAGTACATCATGCACGCCAGTCCGCAACTCATGAATGATTTGCATACGCTCAACGGTATCAATATCCGAATGCAAATAGGCCACTTTGACATCGTACTCTTTCAGATAACTGGTCAAATCCTCTGACATGCGCTTGGTCAACGTGGTAATCAGCACGCGCTCATCTTTTTCTCGGCGCTTAGTAATCTCTGATAACACATCATCGACCTGCGTCAATACAGGACGAATCTCAATCTCAGGGTCAATCAAACCCGTTGGACGCACGACTTGCTCAACGACTTGCTCGCTGTGCTCTAGCTCATACAACGCAGGCGTGGCACTCACATAAATAGTCTTAGGCTTGATACGCTCCCACTCTTCAAACTTCATCGGGCGGTTATTCATCGCACTTGGCAATCTAAAACCATAATTGACCAAGTTCTCTTTACGCGATCTATCGCCTTTATACATTGCACCGATTTGCGAAACGGTGACGTGCGACTCATCAAGGAATAACAGCGCATCTTCTGGAATATAGTCAAACAACGTCGGCGGCGCTTCCCCTGATGGACGACCAGACAGATGCTGCGAGTAGTTTTCGATACCGTTACAGTAACCAAGCTGTTGAATCATCTCAAGGTCATACTGAGTGCGCTCTTTAAGACGCTGTGCTTCAATCAGTTTATTGTTTTCGCGGAAATACTCTAAACGTGGCTCAAGCTCCGCGCGAATAGTATGGCTGGCCGCTTCTAGCTTATTTCGCGGCGTCACATAGTGTGATTTTGGATAGATAGTAATACGTGGCACACTACGTACCGTCTTACCCGTTAGAGGATCGAACCACGTGATTTTCTCCACTTCATTATCAAATAAATGCACGCGAACGGCTAATTGCTCAGACTCAGCAGGATAAATATCTAACAGCTCGCCACGCAACCGATACGTACCGCGTCCAAAGTCTAGCTCATTGCGCGTATATTGCATTTCAACGAGACGTTTAATGGTAGCAGTGCGATCGATTTTGTCCCCAACGACGACGTGCAGCAGCATTTTTAAATAACTTTCTGGATCACCCAAACCATAGATACACGATACCGAGGCGACGATAATTGCATCACGGCGCTCTAGGAGTGCTCGCGTCGCTGACAGACGCATCTGATCGATATGATCATTAATAGCGCTGTCTTTTTCGATAAAGGTATCACTCGCCGCGACATAGGCTTCCGGCTGATAATAGTCATAATAACTGACGAAATACTCAACGGCATTGTTTGGAAAAAATGACTTAAACTCACCATATAACTGCGCGGCAAGCGTTTTGTTATGCGCCATAATAATAGTTGGACGCTGCGTCTCAGAGATGACCTTTGCCATGGTATAGGTCTTACCCGAGCCCGTTACACCCAGTAGTAACTGCTCGTCCATACCAGAATTAATACCGTTGACGAGCTTTTCAATTGCTTGCGGTTGATCGCCTGCTGGCTCAAATTCTGTGACCATCTCAAAAGCACGACTTGATATTTGCGTCCCAGACGCATTGACACCACTAATTTCAGCTTCGCCCTGTAGCTGAGTGGCCAATTGGTTTAACTGACGCGACGAGCGCGGTTCAGGCATTCGCATAATGGCTTTCTTCTTCTGAAGGTTTATAACAATGTGGGGTCTAAGCTAGGGTTTTTAAAGGTAATTAAGGGTTTTATCTTGTCATCTTCTCTTACAATATTAGCATCTATATATGACGTCACGCGCCCTATTTATAACGAATAAATAGTACCTTCGTTATAAAAAACGCACACAGCAACTACTAAATTTACAAAGCTTTTCATGATTAACAAACTCATTACACGACCACCTAATAAAGCCTAACGCTTGAGGCTTTCAATCTTCATTTAAGCTGCTATTATTTATAACGAATCAACAAGTAGTTCATTAGTAAGATACCAATAACAACAAATGAGATTTTCATTAAAATAATACACATAACGGAGTAGAACATGAGAGAACGTTACGCAAGTGGAATAGATGACGCAACCGCAAAGAAAATGATCGACTTATTGAACGCTAATCTAGCGAATCTCATTGATTTGAGTATGGACAGTAAGCAATGTCATTGGAATTTGCAAGGTACTGGCTTTATCGGTGTTCATCAGTTATTAGATGATACTTATGGTCGCTTAACTGAAGCTTATGATACGGTCGCTGAGCGTATTGTTATCCTTGGCGGTAAAGCCAATGGTATCTCTAAACGTGTCGTTGAGGACTCTATCCTAGAGACTTACCCTACTGATATCACTGAAGTTGATCAGCATGTTCGTGAGCTTACCAATCGTTATAAGACCATTGCGGCATCATTACGTGAAGGGATCGATACTGCTGGTGATGCGGGTGACGAAGATACCGCTGACCTATTAACGGAAATAAGCCGTACTGTCGATAAAGATGCATGGTTCATAGGTGCTAATGCACCAAAGAAATAATATCTTTGTACTCAAACCAGTTATGTCAATAAAACAGTCCATATCAGCAAAAAAGGTCACTTTTATAGTGACCTTTTTTGTGTGTACTAATTTATGTGTAATAACTTTAAGATTCGCGTTCAGAAACGGGCTTTAAAATAGCTAAATTATCAGTTATTAGCTGTCAGTTAAAAAACACCTTGGATTATTTGTTGCATCTGCGGTAAAAGCTCATCCAGTTGCGCCTCTGTCTCACTGGTATCCTCAGGCAAAGATTGCTTTAGAAATGCCGCTGTAATCTGTGGCTGTTTCGACAAGATACTTTGACCCATCAACGTATCATAAAAATCAATTTGAGCATCAACTTCCGCTTGCGTATAGTAAGTTTTTGCTGCGTTAATATATGCTTGCGTCAACGTCTGCCTGTCAGTGGTATCGCCGATAGTATTGGTCATTATCTTGGCATATTGACCTAGCACTTTTTGAATCTGCTCTTGTAGCGCCTGTTGACGTTTATTTAAGTTGCCATCACTTACTGACTCAGTACGATTTTGCGTTTGTACATTGATAGCATCGATAGCCGCTTGTTGCCCGTTAACGATAGATTCTATTTGCTCATCAATGTGCATCACTTCCATCAGCTTAACGATAGACGTATCTGTTGGGGAGATATTATTATTCATAAAAGCGGCATTGTTAATAGAAGCGCTATTCGCACTTATTCTATTGATATTTACGCTTTGCGGTTGAGCAGGCTCACTATGAATTACCAGCTCAGCCTGTGCTTGAGTCAGACTGGCTACTGCGCTAATAGTGATAACGGCCATACTTAATGAGCGAACCATGATTGAACGCCCAACAGGGCTCTCGATAGCAGACTGAAGACTTAGTTTCATATTAGTTTCTCTTTATCAGGCATCTTGATTATAATTATTGGGTAAGCTCAAAGTTTCAGCATTGGGTACAGATAATGTCAGGATAGCTTCCTGAAATAAAGGATTCGCACGGAACTGACTTTCAATAATTTCGAATTTTTGGGCAATCTCTTTTTCTTTTTGATTGCCAGCAATATCGACTGCCGCCACCATAAATATCTTTTTGGGTCCCACCCACTCCAAATGTAAGTACGACACACTATCGATATCTGGATGATTGAGTAACTCGGTCAATGCATAGCCATGTATCCTCTCTGATACTTTATAACCGACCAAAAAGTCACGGTTACGGCTAATTAAAAAGATGGCTACCGCACCCAATAATATTCCAACAATGATAGAGCCGAGCGCATCCCAAAACGGCTGTCCCGTGTAAGCATGCATACCCATGGCAGCAGCAGCGACAACCAAGCCGATGACAGCTGCCAAGTCTTCAAAGAATACACCACGTAAAGTTGGATTTGACGTATCGACCACATAGCCAATAGCGCTGACATTTATCGCTTCACCATGCTTCTTGCTTTGTAAGTAAGCTTGCCCTAATGAAAACCCTTCGAGCACAAACGCAATCGCCAATACAATAAAGCCGATGGTATAGTTGGTTTCGCTTTCCGCAGCATTCCACTCGGTGATACCGGTATAAATGGAGACAATCGAACCTGCCATAAAGACACCAAAAGCGGCTATCATCGACCAGACATAAGCTTCTTTGCCATAGCCAAGGGGATGGCTTTCATCAGCAGGTTTGATCGCCTTTTTCTCAGCGACAATTAATAAAGTACCGTTACCTGCATCTGCCCACGAATGCGCTGACTCTGCGATCATAGAAGCAGAACCCGTCATAAATGCTGCTACCGTTTTGGCAATCGCGATGATGAGGTTGGCTCCAACGGCAATTAATACCGTTACCAATGAAGCGGAATGTTGCTTGTCTTTATTGGTGGTCGACTTAGCAGAACCGTCTAATACAGAGTGAGAATTACCATCAGAAGTGGCGTCTGTAATAAGCGTGCCAGCACCCCTAGCACGGCTATTACGCGGCGCTGGCTGATGAGAAATAGGAGCGTGTGACTCGGCTTCCGATGGTTTTAAGCTCATAATAATCTCGATATAGGCTTTTTGAACGCAGATATGTATATATTTAACCAGATCAATAGACCGTATATTGAAAGCATTTTAACTGACTATACAGGGTCTATTCCTCTTAACGATCATGAGAATTAGCCAGCTCACCAACCATATCCCCGATATCACAACTGGGTCGATGCGAACTTTCCAGACGCAGGTTTTTACGCTCTAGTGCGGCATCAGCGCGGCATTGCTGCATGGGATTTTTGATATCAAGTGGCGGCGCAGGTGTGGGCTTGCCATTATCATCGATAGCGACCATCGTAAAATAGCAGCTGTTGGTATGGCGTACGGTACGGGCTCGAACATCTTCTGCTTCGACGCGAATGCCGACCTCCATCGAAGTATTCCCCACATAGTTGACACTTGCCGCAAAGGTAACCAATTCGCCAACATATATAGGCTCACGAAACATCACTTGGTCGACAGACAGCGTCACCACATAATTGCCGCTATAGCGACTGGCGCAAGCGTAAGCGACTTGATCAAGCATCTTAAGCAAATCACCACCATGCACATTGCCAATAAAATTCGCCATATCAGGCGTCATGAGTATCGACATATATAGCTCATGATTTAATGGGGCTTTCTTGGCAGTCGAGCTGGTATTGTATTGCGGCATAAAAATCCTTGAATGATTTAGGGCGTGTTGATAGTAAGTATCATTTATACAGCAGCGCACAAGAGAGCACAAACGGCACTCTGTCATTGAATGGTCTAGGTTATGTAAATTTTGAACTATTTAACTTTAGCTCAACCAATGAAAACGATAAGCAAGCCAAGCAACAATGGCGCTCACTGAACCTGTCAAGATACCGCCCCAAGCAAAATCAACCAACGCTGTATCCAGTGTAAAACCTTTGTACAATGCTAAACTGGTAAAGTCATAAGTACCGTAGGCCATCAGCCCTATCAAGCCGCCAAGCAAGAATATATGACCAATCGAAGCGCCTGCTTTGATTTGTGGATATAAAATTAAGACACAGAGAGCCAGTAGATAAAACATATAGAACACACCAGCAGCAATCATGTTTGGCTCATCAGCAAGCAGATGCCCGATACGCTTTTCATAAAATAAGCCAGTCATAGTCTTGAGCCAAACTGCGTCAATACCCAAAAATATAAGCACAGCAGCCAGATATATAAATACATAACCCATAACCACATCCTTTTAATTAGCGTTTTTTAATCCCAGCTTGTTTCCATCAGCGCTTGTTAAGTCAGTGCTTGTTAAGACACTACCTGTTGAAACGCAACTTGTTAAGACGCTATGTTTCGTTTGGAGGCGTCTTGGCCATCACCGTTGTTGGCATTACCGCTTTCATGAGAATTCATAATATCGTGAATCAGGCGGCTGCTTTGCGCATCGGTGAGAGTGTCATGAGAAGACAAATCAGAGAAATGCATCACATCAATATTGTCTGGCTTCACTGCGGTCAACTGTACCACGCCGATGGTGCGCTCTAAAAACCCACCTTCACAGTAACAAAAATAAAAATCCCACAAGCGAATAAAGGCATCATCATAACCAAGCCCCTTAATTTCTTCACGCTGTGCCATAAACGCCGCACGCCAATCGCGCAAGGTATGAGCATAGTCAAAACCGTAATCATGTAGCTGCTTGATGACCATGTCGGTTTGTTCCGTAAACTGTGTATTTAGCTCTTGATTAGAGAGCAAACAACCACCAGGGAAAATGTGCGTTTGGATAAAATCGACTGAATTAACATAATCTTGGTAGTTTTGATCATTAAACGTGATCGCTTGCAGCACCATCAGCCCTGTGGGTTTGAGCAAGCTATTACATTTGGCAAAAAACGTCGGTAAGTACTCGTGCCCAACGGCTTCAATCATCTCGATACTGACCAGCTTGTCATACTGCCCTGTCAGCTCACGATAGTCTTGCTTCAGCAGGGTAATTTTATCAGACAGCCCTGCCGCATCGACTCGGCGCTGCGCCTCATCATACTGGGCGTCAGAGATGGTCGTCGTCGTTATGTGACAGCCATAATGTGTGGCGGCATAAATAGCAAAACCACCCCACCCTGTGCCAATTTCTATCACATGATCATCAGGCGCCAATTGTAATCGCTGGCAAATGAGCGCCAGTTTATGCTGCTGCGCTGCGCTCAGTGATACATCAGGCGTACGATAGACTGCTGCTGAATACATCATCGTATCGTCCAAAAAACGCTGATACATATCATTGCCCAAATCATAATGCGCTAAAATATTAGACTTGGCACCAGACTGATCATTACTGCGTAGCCGATGCTTCGCTTTTTCAAACGCCTTACTCACACCTGCAAAGCGATTTTCTAATTTATTCAACACCGCCAAGTTACGCGCTGCCAACCGAATCAGCCCTGTCAAATCGTCCGTATCCCACTCACCATTAATATAGCTGTCTGCTAGCGCAATAGAGCCGCCAAGCAACAGCTGCCGATAGACAGCAGGATCATGAATCATCAAGGTGACGTGTAGTGAATGGCGACCCACTGCCGAACTGCTCGCGACACTATCGGATACTTTACCAAAGCTAACGGTATTAGGTGCTTGCTCATCGAATGCTTCGACTATAGTCAAGCTACCAAACTGGATATGCGCTAATGCACGAAAGATGAGTTTTCTTGCCAATTGATTCATTCCCGTACTGACGGGCTGAAAAATGACGCTCTCATTGACGACTTTACTCATCTGTGCGGTCAATTTTCCTAATGTTGAAACGGGTGCTCGGTCGGTTGGTCGTGCTGACATCGTATATTCATCCTTGTTTAAATGCTCTATGCTTAAGCGTTACGCTGATAAATTTCTTTGGCTGATCGTTAGCCCTTCAACTATCAAAGAATATCTTTTGGAGTCGGTGCTTTGTTCTGTTGGCTATCGGCCAGTTTTTCATCATAATGAATATAAGGCACTTTTTTAATCGCATAAAGCTTGAAAGCATGCCAATAAATACGGGTTACAGAGGTCATGTTCATTAGCGGGTTTTTTCGCAAACTGTTGCGAATCGTTGTGGCGGTCATTGGAACGCCAGCCATTTTTATACCCGCTTTTAATACCTCACCGCGCTCATCGCTGATATCGATAGCAATACGAACTTGCAAGCAATTATCCGGCTGTTGTTTTACCTTAACTTGCCAACGATATAGCTGATCGATCGGGTTAAAAGGTGAGACATGAAAATCTTTATTATGACAAAATTCAGTATTCGCGCCATTGAGTGTAAACCCATAATAATGGCGCTTATCCCACGGTGTATTAGAGACTTCAGCCAATAAATGGGATGGTATCTGCTGCTCATCGAAACCTAAATAAAAATTGACTGGACTAAAACATATGCCTGCATTGCGGCAAACGAGCATCCCAATAATATCGCCTGTTGGCGCACTACCCGTTTGCTCAGTAAACGCTTGGTTTAAGCGATGATTAATTGCTTGAACAGAATTTGAACGACAATTATCCTGCTTATCATTTATTAAGTAATTACTTAGGCTATTTAACTCTTGTAAAGGTAGACCTTGTAAGTAATCATCAGGACAAAACTGCTGCAAGGCTTTTTTCTTTGCTGAAAATAATGGCAATCCTTTGACCAGACGCCCTTTTGAAAGCAACTTTTTTAAAAGCTTATTTTTACTACTCATACCTATACTTACTTCAGGAAGATCCAGCCCTTTAGCCAATGCGCTGATATTGATGCCCCAATAACGGTATGGATACGCAAATTTATGCACACTTGGCAGTAACCGACTGTGCCAAGTCGTCCCATGGAACAACTGATGGGGTAACAGCTTATTAGGCGTGTCGGTTTCAATAGACATAGCATTCTCTTCAATAGTGTTCGTTGATTTCACTGCCAAAATCACTGCACGTTATGACGACCAAATAAGCGACGCTTTCGCTTTGGTTCATCACTTTTAACAGTCGGTTGTAAACGTTCAATGTACTCAATCAACTCCTGATTGGTGAGCGCCGTGACCACCTCACGCTTATTAAGTGTGCGCAATTTGCTATCTGCCTTTACCGGTAGGTCCTTATAACGAAACGGCGTATGTGCGCTCTCGGCATCAGGCAGATGAGTCGGATCAACCTCGTCTTTTATGGCAATATCATAGCCGAGCGCCTGGCAGACACGTAGACCGCTACGTACACCATCTTCATGAAAACCATTAAACCAATAGGCACCGCAAAAATGTGTGTGCATGCCGTTACCAGAGATACTCGACCATTTGCTTTGCGCCTTAATCATCGCTTTGTCAAACACAGGATGGCTATAATCGATGCGCTTGATGACGTGCTTATCGTCAATATTTTCATGAACGGTTTCTGGATTCAGCGTAACCAAATAATTGTGTTTTTTGGTCAGGCGTTGCAGAATATTCATATGATAAGTCAGCACGGGTTTTGCTGATGTTTGCGCTTTTTTAGTATGGTTTTCAGTAGCTGATTGTCCTGATTGTCGCGCTGTTTTATTTGCGAGATTCTCATCAATCAGGTAATTCCAGCTGGCCCACGCCAATGGCTTGTTCGG
Organism: Psychrobacter sp. NC44; assembly: GCF_904846655.1. Classification (NCBI taxonomy): domain Bacteria; kingdom Pseudomonadati; phylum Pseudomonadota; class Gammaproteobacteria; order Moraxellales; family Moraxellaceae; genus Psychrobacter; species Psychrobacter sp. NC44. The sequence goes on from NZ_CAJHBN010000004.1 coordinate 125,262, forward strand.
TAGGACACTGACATCGGTATGCAGTACGGCAGTATTTTTGGTAAAGCGAAAATGACTCAGCACCTCATGTTCATCCTTACTGGCGTCTGTTAAAATTTTGAGTGCGGTGTCTGCATGACAAGCAAAGATAACTTCGTCAAATACCAATTTTTCGTTCAAGCTTTCGATATTGTTGTCAGTAATGCTTTTATTTTGAACCGTCAATAATACTTGCTCACCATCGCGAACCACAGACTGGACTGGACTGTTTACTCTCACCTTACCGCCCGCTTTGATGAAGCGTGGAATCAACTTATTGACGTACTGTTTTGAGCCACCTTTGATCGTAAACCACTGCGGACGATTAACCACATCGAGCAAGCCGTGATTGTCAAAGAACTGTGCAAAAAACACCAGTGGGAAGTCTTGTACTTCACGCAAACTGGTTGACCAAATGGCAGAAACCATTGGCAGCAGATAGTTGTCTATAAAAAGCTTGCCATAGCTTTTTTCTGTGAGATAGCTGCCCAGTGTTTGCTCAGTAAAAATGCTAACATCTTGCTCTTTAGTACGTGCCATTTCGTAGTCTTGGCGTAGCTGCTTGATATGCTTATTGAACTGTAAAATATCTTTGATAAATTGCCAAAACTTTGGATTGAAAACATTCTTACGCTGCGATAATAAAGTATTGAGCGTGTGACCATTGTATTCAAAATGGCGCGCCGTATTCTTTACCGAAAAGCTCATGTCAGTCGATTGAAACGGCACTTGCAGCTCATGCAGTAGCCGAAAGAAATTGGGATAAGTACGCTCATTAAAGACGATAAAGCCAGTATCTATGGCACTGTTTTCCACATTGCTGCTTTTTGCTTTTTTGCCATCTTGTAGCGCCACATCGATGGTATTTACATGCCCGCCAATATAATCATTATCCTCAAACACTGTCACTTCATGTTGCGCCACCAGATAATGAGCGCAAGTCAATCCTGATACACCTGAGCCAATGATAGCAATACGTTTTTGAGCTTGAGCGTTAGTCGTCTGTTTTGAGAGGCTGCTGGCTTCATGAGAGACTGTCTCTATATTCTTACGTTTACGGCGGTTAAACAGCATTGATGCGTTCCTTTCCATATTTTTAGTAATTTGTTTTTTGCAATTTTTCAATATAAGCTATTTTTTATTAATTTTTTCACTGACTTGCTGCCACACCAAATCTGGCAACGTACCCAATACCTTTAACGGTAAAGTGAGCTTTTTGGGAAATTCAATCACATCGTGACCACTCGCGATACCATCACGAATAGCTTGGCTTGCCTGCGCTGTTGTTTGGATAAAAGGCATGGGAAAATCATTTTGCTTAGTCATTGGCGTCTCGACAAAACCAGGCACGACCAAGCTTACCGACACATCATGCGGTGCAAGGCTAATTTGCAAAGTTTTCATTAGGTAATGGATGGCAGCCTTTGAGCTGCCATAAGCTTCGGCACGAGCAAATGGCACATAAGCAGATGCTGAACCAATGCCCACCAAGCGACCTTTTGAAGCGATTAGCTTTGGCAATATCCCTTCGATAGCATGTGACAACGTACCCATATTTACCGACATCACTTTCATAAACGAGGCGCTATCGAAGTTTGGCATGTCCAGATATTCGCACATGCCAGCGCCACAAATCGCCAAATCAACCTCTTCAATTTTTTCAAAAGCGTCGATAACTTTATCCCGATCCATGAGATCTAAGTCAACCGTTTCTGCGCCTAATGACTCAAGCTCAGCCAATGCGCTATCGTCTCGACCAACGGCATAGACATGATGACCTTCTAGTAGATAGTCTTTTGTCAATTGATTGCCAATACCAGACGTCGCGCCAGTAATAAGTATATGTAATTTCTTAGTAGAGTCAGTCATCGTAAACGTCCTTTTATTTGTGCTGATAGTACAAAACTTCCCATGCATTCAGGTATCAAATACTTGCTTATCATCTTTAGTCAGCTGATGGCATTAACCTTTTCTTATTAAGGTATCATCCATTTTATTTATTAAATCTAAACAATCATAGCGCACGGCTATCGATTTATTGTTGTGGTTTCGCAATCAATGCGTCTCTTAATTGACTGAACCTGTCTACTCTCGCGCACTGGAAAAATTGCTCTTAGGTCTGTCGTTTTATGTTACTAGCCTTATAAGACAGCCTAATTACGGCATGCTACAATACTAAAAATCAAAAATAGCTTTACATTAAAGGGCTGATTAGTCAGCGTATTTATCATGAAAATATCCAACTTGTTAAAAGCGCTTGTCTTTATTAACGGTTATTTATTTTCAAAAATCAACTTCCCTTGCGACAGTTTTTGAAACTGCCTGATATCGTGTCCTAATAACATCTCAAACGTTATACAATTAATGATAGTGCTTCACCAATCCCACTCCACTATAAAAAGGATCTCTCATGAGCGAATTGCAACTCTCTGACCGCGTCAACAACATCAAGCCATCGCCTACGCTAGCGATTACCAATAAAGCCAAAGAGTTAAAAGCAGCTGGTAAAGACATAATCGGTCTGGGTGCGGGTGAACCTGATTTTGATACGCCAGAGCACATCAAAAAAGCAGCAATCGATGCCATTAATGACGGTTTTACCAAATACACCGCTGTCGATGGTACGCCAGAGCTCAAAAAAGCCATCATTGAGAAGTTCAAACGTGATAACAACATCAGCTATGAGCCCAATGAAATCCTAGTATCGGTCGGTGGTAAACAATCATTTTTTAATCTTGCGCAAGCCTTTATCAATCCAGGTGATGAAGTCATCATTCCAGCACCTTACTGGGTCAGCTATCCTGACATGATCATCATTGCAGAAGGTGTGCCAGTCATCGTCAAATGCCCTGCTGAGCAAGATTTCAAAATCACCGCTGAGCAATTAGAAGACGCCATCACTGACAAAACTAAAATGCTGGTATTGAACAGCCCCTCTAACCCAACTGGTATGATTTACACGTTGGATGAGCTAAAAGCCATCGCTGAAGTACTGAAAAAGCACCCACAAGTTTATGTTGTGTCAGATGACATGTATGAGCACATCCGCTGGACGGGCGATAAGTTCTACAATATTTTGAATGCCGCACCTGAGCTAAAAGAGCGGGCAATTACTTTAAATGGCGTGTCAAAAGCATATGCGATGACTGGCTGGCGTATTGGTTACGCTGGTGGCCCTGCCAAGCTGATTGGGGCGATGAAAAAAGTACAATCACAGTCAACCTCATGCCCAACATCGATCAGCCAAGTGGCTGCCGAAGCCGCTATCAGTGGCGATCAAAGCGTGCTCACGCCGATGGTAGAAGCATTTGAGAAGCGTTGTGATCTAGTCGTTGATGGTTTGAACGCGATTAAAGGTATTACCTGCCTGCGTCCTGATGGCGCTTTCTACGTATATCCTGATATCAAACCACTCATCAAAGCCGCTGGTCTGTCATCATGTACTGAATTTTCAGCATGGTTGTTAGAGAAAGTTGGCGTTGCAGTGGTGCCTGGTGACGCCTTTGGTCTTGGTGGCTATATGCGCATCTCTTACGCAACTGATGAAGCGACGCTAAAAGATGCCTTATCACGTATCGAAAAAGCGGTGGCTGATCTAGACGTTGCTGAATAAAGACTAAACAGCCACTGTCTTAAAATTACTACGCTTAAGTATGTGCTTAGAAATGTGCTTATAAACGAAGACGCCACCTATCCTCTATCCTTTATGTGGCGTCTTTTTTATTCATCTCACAATTGGGAGTTTTTTTGGCAAAAAACCTCGAAAAACGCCTTATCCCCCTATTAAAATAATTATCTTTGATAATTATGCAAAAAAGGCTTGACGTATTTTTTATTTTTGCTAGAATACGCCCCACTTAGCAAGAACTCGTTAGAGGCTTCTAAGGCTCGTTGTAAGGTTTTAAACACTTGCAGCTTATTCTCCAATAGCTCAGTTGGTAGAGCAACGGACTGTTAATCCGTGTGTCCCTGGTTCGAGCCCAGGTTGGAGAGCCACATTTTAGTTGTAAATTTCTTGAATTATCTTTAATTCAATTATGGCATTTGCCAAAACCCTCATCTCTTTGATGAGGGTTTTTTTATTGCTGTTCTTTTCATTGGCATAAAGAAACTTATATAAAACTCAGTAGAAAAATAAGTAGCCAACGATATAACAATCGGGGCTGTCCTAACAGTTTCTATTTCAGCACAACGTATGCAGCTGAAATAAAAACTGTTAAAAAAGTTAGCATTTAAAGTAAGGAAAATAATTAAGGTAGAAAAATTGAGATATGAGCTTGCTCTTTGTTTTCTTGAATCACATTGTCGTATGCTGACAGCTGCTCATTCGAGAAACTATTGGTAAACTGCCATATGGTAGCAAATATCGCGGTCAACAACACTGCCATGACCGTGAGTATGACCCATAGTGGCGTTTCGCTCGTGAGCGTGTGCTTGATTTGGTCCGGTATCGCCCAAAAAGGCGAAAACTCGTTCTTATTACCCCGTAGATGCTCAATTTCATCCCCTAAGCGTGAGATAAGATAACGAATTTTCTCTGGCGCCTCTAAACGATACTTTCCTTGAAAGCCAAGTAGCATCGCATAGTGATAGACCTCCAGAGCAGGCAGACGCCTCTCTCCTTGCTCGCGTAGCCCATCTAAACGCTCAAAGAACTCATTACCAGCAATTTGTGAGCCAAATAAATCCAATTGCAAAGGATTTAGCTCCCAAGCATCTTTGAGGGTTTGAAACTCTGGCTCTTGCGAGGTCATGATGGTCTCATCAATCAACGCACAATACGCATACTTAGCTTCATGGATATCTTCTGACAGAAATCCTTTTTTGCGCGCATTCATCTCGAATTTATCTAAGAAATCATATATTTTTTGACGAAATTGTCGCGGCTCTGTACTGAAATAATGATTGCGCAATAAAAACACCAAGTAAAAGCCGTCATACATGATGTCTACCAGCGACTGACTACTGATACGCTTATCTAGACCAGTTGCTGAGACCTTTGAAGCCACCTCGCCTGAATCTAACAACGAAGGTGCAGAACCCATTGAATTATTCCCTGACATGATTATTCCTAATACTTATTATTTCAAATACTATTGAGGGCGTGTCCTCAAAATGAGAGCGCACCCTAGTGCATACTCATCTTGCAACCTCAGCACCTCTAGAGACAAAAAGAACTACTGTACGATAGCCATCAGCTCTATTTTTAAATCATCAAAGCCATTTGGCACATAAATACAGATAGATTCAGATTTGAGCATTTCGTCATATAGCTCGCCTACCGGTTCGATGGTGAAGTAGCTAAAGCCTGGTCTCACTGGTATCGCACTGGGTACTTGGCTGACATGTGAAATAGAAGAGCCTGGCAGCGCTGACAACACACGTTTCTCTACTGAGTCAGGCGTCGCAATTTTAAATCGGCGTGGTACGATGTCGATGAGCTCGTGCATCGGTAATGATGAGCTAACAGACAGATACAGCTGTGAGCCACGCGTGATCTTGTCACTACTTAGCTCGCCTGTATAATAAGATGGCTTATTCTGACGCAATGGAATCGAGATAAAGTTACTGGCAATGACAGTATTGAGTAGCTCACGAATGATTAAAATGATACTGACAAATGAGTCATTGGCATTATCGTGATGATAAGAAGGTAAGTCGCCCACCTTATATAATGAGCTAAAAGTAGCCAATTGGCTGGCGACATTTAATAATGCTTCATAAAGGCGTTCTGGATGTAGTTTTGCATTATTATATAAATGACTGAGCTGAGAGTATGCGGTATTTAGCGTATGCAATAGCCAAAAAGAGGCAATATCTGAGGAGCGAAACTCCAGTAAGTCATTGTTAGACTGACGATGATGGTCATACAGTGACATAGACTTGGTATTAATCATCGTCATCAAACGATATACGTGACCAATAAGCGCAGGGTTACTCGTAATATGCACACTTGGGACGATATAATCATCATCGACTTGATAGACGCCTTGAGTGGTACGCACGAGCTTGGCTACCAATAAGGACACGGTATCTTGGCTAGGCGCTTGCGCAGAATGACTTAACTGCAAACTTGGCGACAGTTTAATCACGTCAATGACTGCTTCAGCCGCTTGGCTATATAGGTCTTGTGTCTCAATAGCACCCCTGACATAGCGTGTTGGGTTGTCACTACGATCCGTCTGTATATTGCTGCCGCCACTATGGACAATCTCTAAACTCAAAAATACGAAAACTTCATCGCCATTGTCTTGGGTATCTAAGGTAATGGCTTTCGGTAAAGTGTCGGTACGAGGTGCATGATATATCGTACCATCTGGCAATACCGCATAAATACTTTGAAAGCTTAGTAAATTGCTTTCCAAAAGTTGCTTATCAATCTGAACATCAGATACTCCATAAGCATAAGGATGCACCAGCATCATACTCAAAGCTCGTTGCGAGTCATGATAAGTGTCTTGAATCTGAAAATGTTGGGGTCGCAAAAACAACCCTTCTCCCCATAATACCCTGTGTTTACTCAAGACAATCTCCTAAGAACAGCTGACTAGTGGCTGCTGATAATATTTAAGTTTGGTGGTAAATGTAGGTGTCAGTGCTGGGTCAACACCTTCAGTAATGCTGACATCGCATCCACCAATATTGATCGCCAGTGGCGTATCAAAATTGAGACTGGCAAGTGGGATAAGAAACTGTGAGCGCTTTTTGGTATATCTCAGCCCCACTTTAATAGCGATAAAGCGCGCGTCTTGTGGAATGTTCACGGTCAGACTGCTCTCACGATTTGGAATAATACTGATCTCTTTGGCCGCCAGTGCTTCAATATCCGTAAACTGACTCTCCTCCTCCAAAAATGCGATATAGGCCGTACTTGCTGTGCCTACTTTGGTACGCCCTGCATTGGCATTAGTGGTGGGTTTGATATTTAGGGTAATCTGCTGACGCTTCATTTTTTCTTGCAATGCTTGCTGCTCAGCACTCATGGTCGCCAGCTGCTGTTGCTGCAGCTCTAACTGTGCTTTTAAACTTTGCAAATCAGCACTATTTTTGCCATTATCAACGATATGGCTCATGGCATCTATAGTAGGAGGCTCTCCTGCCAATGCCGATACCTTGTCATTTGACTTGCTCAATTTATCAGTGCTGCATCCGGCGATCGCACCACTTAGCAAGCAAGTGGCGGCGATTAATGATACTGGCAATGTCATACATTTATTCATACTTTCAGTTTACCTTAGCTTGTTATTATCATTATTGACTGGTCAAAATCTCAGCCATTTCTGGGCGACCGAGCACGCCTTTTTTGCGCAGCTCGACATGCCCAAGATCCATCATACGCCAATCACCACCCCACACAAGTCCGGCAGATTTGGCTACTTTACCATATAATTTATAGCCCCGCATTGCCCAAGGATCCTTTTCGCTTATGACAATTTTACCATTTCTGATAAAGGCGCTATCGCCCGCCAAACCAAACTGATGATAGCTCTTGTATGATCCTGCCTTCGTTACATGAGTGCCTTTTTTCAATAATCTTGCTTGCCTTGCAGGGCTACGATAGCCTTCTAACAACACCATGTCATAGCCATATTGGTCACTCATTACTTTATACACAGTCAACAGCCGTTGAACAAAATCTGAGTTCATTTTTTGCCAATTACGGTCAGCATTCTTAATATTGATATGACCGTTGTTTAGATGTGTAGCCAACATGTCACCTGAATAGCCAGTGCTATGATCTTGCGTGTTTAAGTCAGACAAATCAGGCTCAGGGAGCATGAGCGGTCTATCAATCTGAGGTATATTTGTCTGATTATCCGGCCAATACCCTTCCTCTGTCTTGTCAGCTTGGTAGCTTGCAACCTCGGCTTCTAGTTCAGCAAACAGTTCCTCTGGCGGAGGCGACGGTGGACGCAGACGCTCTCCTATGAGTAGTTGACTGATTTGCAAATTTGTCGTGCTAGCCACGGTATCGTTGGCATGATAAACCTCCAGAGAATGATTGGTAATCAGGGCATAACACAATCCAACCGTTGCCATGACAATCAAAAAAGACAATGCCGGTATCACTGGAATACGAGAAACATCTATATCCGAAATAAAACGAATAAACTGCTTGATACGATAATGAAATGCCTTTTTTGGTATCTTTATTGATGGACGCTTGAATTTTAGGCTAGGCAATCGATGAAAAAACACCATTACCTTATCTAATAGTCGTCCACATAGCTGCCGATCAAAAAGCATGACCATCATGAGGATAGAGAGCAATGTAAAGACCGATACAGTCAAGTAAATCATAGGCAAGAGTCAGCGACAGTTGAGACGATAAAAACAAAATAATAATAAACAGGCGTTGATAATTATGATTTCGTCAGTATTATATAGACAAATCATCTCCTTTTAAAATAAAGCTAACTTAATTACACTAATTTTTATTTATTTCTATCCATTCGCTTATCTAGAGACAACTTAAAAATACCATTTCATTATAAAAATTTACTTAATAATTCCTAAAACCCTCACTGGTTATCGAATTTATAGTTTAACAACATTTTCAAAGTGATTCCTATCATTACAACCGAATTATAAATAAGACAAATAAAGTTAACTAGCATAGTAAAAACAAGCTTATAGATATCATAAAATTTGGATCGCAAAGCTTGTCTACATGGTAATAATCATAATAACAACCCAACAAATAGGGAGTTTAAATAAGTGGGCGCAAAAAAAATACTGTCATACGGCCGATCTGTTTTAGTCATGATTTTGGTGTTGTATCTCATTTTGGTCTGGATGTACTTTAAAGACAATGCGCGACAGCTGACCTCATCTGGCTTATTACTATGGTTTGTTACCATCCCTTTATTGTTTCTTGGCTCTATCATGGCGCTCTTATGGTGGCAAAAAAAACTGGATAAACAAACAACCGATTCACCAGAGATACTTGATGGAACAACAGATAAAACAGACGCTATTAAGCCGCCCAATACTTATCAGTTATTCATCTATAGCCGTGTCTGCCTACCAGAAGGAGACTGTTGGTCTGAGGTGGTGGATAATGATGCAGACCTAACCGTATTGAGCGAGGATTTGACAGATATTGATGGTATGCCAATGTTGGTCAAACCGATTGCAAGACTCCCTGATGTATCCGCCCTACCATATCCTAGTCTGTCTGATGCCTATTCAGCAGACTCAGAGTTTGACGATAGCTATTCAGACCATTATTTAGATTCGAGCAGTAATTTAGACAATGATTTAGACAGTAGTTTAGACAGCCATCTCGATGATGAGAGATTTACTGAACGTAAAGTAGCGTTAAATGATACTACCTTACGTTTACAGGCATTAATTTATGAGCAGCTAGTCTTGAGCGAGGAGATGCTGTCTAGCCTTGCCGAACACTTTTATCAACATCACCCACAAGATACGACTCAGTCCAACGCAGCCATTCATATTCATCCCGAATGGCAGCAACATTATTTGGTGAGTGCCAACGAAGTAAGTAGTGAAAATAACAGCCGTAAAGAGAACGGTGATGACAAAATGACAGCAGCCTCTACTGGTCATTTAACCAATCTTCCTATCTATTTATGCTTACCTTCCAGCGCCGATTCAGCATTTTTAATCGCGACCATAAAAGAACAGTTAGCAACTTACGGGATTCCTGATACACGGATTGCTATTACGACCATCATAACTGACGGCACTGACGTCGCAAACACCGTAGCAAATAATAGCGCTAACAATAGCACCATTGCCACACCTACAGAATTCATCCATAGACATCTGCTGCCTTTATCTAAATTAACTGCGCCTGATCTTTGCTTAATTCTCATTGCAGATTCACAGATAAGTGAAGAATGGTTAGATAATCATTTGTATGCTGAGCAAATGACCAATGTCATTCCAACTGAGGCGGGTGCGCTGTTGCTATTCTCGAATCAAGCGGCTCAAGAGCTACTCAATATTGACGCTAATACCTGTATTTTATTAACGGAGATAGCTACAGCTCATCGCACTGAGCTTTTGAGTGATAATCGTCGCTATTTGAATCATTTAACGACTATCAAAAACCTATTAATAGACAATATGCTTTCACTGTCACCGACCGATACGACCACGCTAAAAACCCCTGATAAACAGACAGTAAAGTCCGAAAAAAAATCGTCTGATATCAATAGCAAAGAAAAAAACAAGACTAATGTTGCTATAACAGACATGGCCATTACCGCCATATCTGACATTAATCCATTAAAGCAGCCTTATGACTTATCAACGTATATGAGCTTTCTTGAAGCATTTATAGCACAAGGCGCTCTGGTAAATGAACATCATTTAGGGCATTATATGCCATTGAATAATTGGTTGAAGCCATTTATCAGCTTATCGTTATTCATTGACTTAGCCAAAGAAGACCAACAAGAGTCAGACAGATCATTTCTAATTACTCAACATAAGCACTGCAATATGCTTTGGTTGCTAGACTCTTCTCAAGCATCTGAGTCGTAGTTTTAATGGTGCTTTGTCGTGGTAAATACTCGTTTTATTATCTTAAGTTCACACTAGGTAGCACGCATGTTTTCAAGGTTTTTTCATCTTATCTATAACCCAAGAGTATTATTGGCGCTGGGGCTCATAGTCGCCCTAGTCTTACTTTATGATTATGTGACTATTAAAACCTTTGTCATCATCATTGGTGTCCTAATCACATGTACGGTGCTGGGGGCGCTTGGCTATTACCTGTGGAAAAAACGTAAGCTTGCCTCCGATGAGCTGGCAAACTTAGTGGAGGATAATGGCAACGAGAGCCAAGGTGACAATAGCCCTCATGTGGCCAAAGATGAAAACGCTCAAGAAGTGCAGGCGCTACGTCAGCAAATGCAAGATGCCATTAAAACCATTCGCAAATCAAAGATAGGCGATCAAACAGGCAAAGCGGCGTTATATGAGCTGCCGTGGTATATGGTCATTGGTAATCCCGCGGCAGGCAAAAGCTCTGCAGTGCTACACTCTGGCTTAAAATTTCCCTTTATGGAACAAGGTAACAAGCTATCCGTTAAAGGCGTCGGCGGTACACGTAACTGCGATTGGTTTTTTTCGACTGAAGGTATCTTGCTCGACACCGCAGGACGTTACTCCGTCTATGAAGAAGATCGCTCAGAATGGTTGTCATTTTTAAGCCTACTCAAAAAGAATCGACCTAAAGCACCGATCAATGGCATCATCATCGCGGTTAGTATCGCCGAACTCACCAAAAATGACCCAAACTATGCTTTGGATTTGGCCAAGAATCTGCGCAGCCGTGTGCAAGACTTAACTGAACAGTTAGAAGTTTATGCGCCTGTCTATGTGGTCTTTACTAAAATGGATTTGATTTCAGGCTTCCGTGACTTCTTTAATGACTATGAGCAAGAAGAGCGCAGCCAAGTATGGGGCGCGACCATCCCCTACCCTGAAGACCCAGAAAATATCAATATCACTGACGTATTCGAAGAGCATTTTGGCGTATTGGTCAATGGTCTAAAAGATTTGAGCACCACTAAGCTATCCTTACGTCATCAGCGCACGGTATCTCCCAGTCTAATGACTTTCCCAATGGAATTTCAGTCGTTACGTCCCATGATACGGACGCTGATGCATGCTCTGTTTGAGGACAACCCTTTCCAATTTAAGCCCATATTGCGTGGCTTTTACTTTACCAGTGCCTTGCAGGACGGGCAAGTTAGCAGCCAAATGACGTTGCAAATGGTACAAAATTACGATTTGCACCCACCTGCGATACCGCTCAATGCGCAGCAAGAAGCCGCAGACAAGCCTTATTTTTTACAAGATCTATTTTCTAAAGTCATTTTAAAAGACAAGCATTTGGTCAAGCAGCATAAAAACCGACACAAGCGCAGTCATCGTGCGCTTGCGACGCTAGCTGCTGTCGTGACTTTGTGTGCGGCTGTCGGTCTGTGGACATGGTCTTATGCCAATAATAAACAGCTCACTGAGCGTGTCGTGGCTGACTTACAGCAAGTCGCAGCGCTACAAAAAAATTCTAACGGTGATTTACAATCCCAGCTCGAGTCGCTCAATATTCTACAAAGTCGAATCGAGCAGCTTGAAGGCTATGAAGACGACAAGCCGCTGTCTTTAAGTTTTGGCCTCTATCAAGGCGATAAGCTTAAGCAAAAATTGCTAGCAGAATATTATAACGGCATCAGCATCATCGTCTTAGCGCCAACCAAACAAAATATCGAAACGTTTTTGACCGAAGTAAATACCAATGCCGATCAATTAGAAGTCCGTACAGGAGACTCAAACACTGATGACACCTCTGATGCTGCCGTTAATGATGCTTATATCCAGTCGGACCCCACAGACGTTGAAGATGCTTATAACGCGCTCAAAGCTTATCTCATGCTTGGCAATCATGACAATTTAGAGGCCAGTCATTTGAGTGATCAGATGACCCGTTTTTGGCGCAACTGGCTCGAAGCCAATCGCGCTGACATGCCGCGTGACAAGATGATTCGCCAAGCTGAGCGTATCTTGAGTTTCACCTTGGCTCATGTCGACGACCCCGCCTTTCCATTGATCCAAAATGACTTAGGGCTGATAGACAAAACCCGTAGCAATTTATCCAAGGTTAGCAAAGGTCAACCTGCTCGTGAGCGGGTTTACTCTGAGATTAAAATGCGTGCATCTGCCCGCTTCCCATCGGTCACGGTTGCACAGATTACGCAAAACAATGCTAATGAAACACTGCTTGGTAGTTATGTCATTTCAGGCACTTTTACTAAAGAGGCATGGGATGCTTTCGTCAGTGATGAGATTGATAAAGCTGCCACTACGAGAGTGGTCGCCGATGATTGGGTGTTGGCCACCAGCAGCCAAGATGACCTTACCTTGACGGGTAGTCCTGAACAGATACGACAATATCTGGTCAATCGCTATAAGCAAGAATATGTCAGTGAATGGAAACGTTTTTTATCTCAAGTGTATGTTCGGGATAGCACAGGCTTCGATGATCATGCGGTCTTATTAAACCAGCTGTCCAATGCCACAGAGTCACCGTTAAAAACCCTGTTTGAGACAGTAGATCGCCAAACTCAATGGGACAATAAAGCGGCTAATCAAGCAGCTGGCAATGGTGGCGAATCTCGTCGCTCATTTGTCAATTGGTTTAAGCAAACCATCCTGCGTCAAAGCCCTGCTGAGCTGCGGCAAGCAGAAGCTGCGATGAATAATGGTGGCAGCTCTAGTAACGCTGCGCCTGTAGCACAAGCAAGCTCAGGTGTGATTGCTCAAGAATTCTCCTCTATACATGCGCTAGTAACGCCAAGAGAAGAAAATCAGGATCTGTCATTATTAGACAGCTATTTAGTCAGTTTAGGCGATATCAGAACCCGCTTTAATAATATCGCTCGTAGTGACGACATCGGCCCTGATGCTTTGTTGTTTGCCTCACAAACCCTCAGCCCCGAAGGCTCAGAGTTAACCAAATCTCTACAGATATTAGATGAGCAGATCCTAAGTCAAGCCAACTCTGAAATAAAACAGCTGGTTCGTCCGTTGTTGAGTGAGCCACTAACTCGTTCATTTAATATGCTGCTGACGCCCACTAAGGCTGAGATTAATAAAGTTTGGAAAGCGCAGGTCTATAAGCCTTTCCTCGATAATTTAGGCAGTAAGTATCCCTTTACCGCCAATGCAAACTTAGAAGCGATGCCTGCAGAGATCGGTCAATTCTTCGGCGAAGATGGCTATGTGGCGCGATTCGTCAACGAAACGTTATCGCCCTTTATCATTCGCCGCGGCGATCAAATCTCCAGTAAAATCTGGAATGGTGCAGGTCTAGGTCTTAACCCGCAGTTTGTCGCTGATTTTGGCCGTTACTTTACCAATTATACGGGTAGTAATAGCCCAGGTGCTGCTGGTGCGAATAATACTGGTAGCGCTGCCAATCAAACCACTTTTCAAATCATGCCATTACCCGTCAGCGGTTTGACTGAATATACCATTGTGGTCGATGGTCAGCAGTTGCGTTATCGCATGGGTACTCAAGCATGGACAACGTTTGTATGGCCGAACCCAAGTAGCCAACCGGGTGCCAGTATTCGAGCCAAAGACTATGATGGCAGAGACTTTACTGTCTTTGAAGAGGCAGGTAGCTTTGGGGTAGAAAAGCTGATTAATAGTGCACGCCGTACTGAACTGGGCAATGATATCTTTGAGATGGCATGGTCTGGTGACGGCATCACTATCTCTGTACGCTTTAGAATCATCAGCGGCAGTGGTAGTACCACTACCGGTCAAGGTCGCTCTACCAATCCCTTTACCGGCATGAAACTACCAGAGGAGATTATTGCCCTTGGTGTCACACGTACAGCAAGGCCAATTTCTGATGATAATGCTGTTGATGGCGATACTCCTAATGCGGGTTCTGGCACCAATCAGCCAGTACCGACTGGCGAGCAAAATATAAGCAATGTCACGCCGCCAGCCCGCGTATCTACTGTAGTCCCTAATACCAATAGTGAAAATAGTCCACCAGTGCAACCGCCTACTGATACCACGACGGCTACTGATGATCGTTCAGCCGTGACTGAACAGCAGGAGCAAACGCCATGACTCCAGACTCCTTGCCTTTAGTATATTTTGGAAAATTGCCTGCTCGCGGGGACTTTGTACGGGCGCGCGCTCATATCTCTGAGACCAATGCCATTGATGAATGGGTCAGCGAAGCGCTAGCCGTGTCGGAAAGTGTATTTAGCGGAATTCCGATAGACAATGTCAATAATCATAACTTTGCCTTTTTAAATTTCAGTCATATCGATACTAGAGCTAATGAGATTATCACCGGTGTTTTGATCCCTAGTCACGATAGTAGCTATAGAAATTACCCATTGATAGGTTTTGGCGTGCTTCATCTCGATAAACCGAAAAACTGGATGAACTATCTGCCCGTCAAGTCATCAGCGCTTTGGAATGACACTTATGAAGTTTTAAGCATGGCCAAATCCAAAACTGACAATAGCGATCTTATGGAGCACCTCAACCATAGCCAACTCAGCATCGATAACAATGCCAGTACTTACTACTATGATTTTATCAATACCACTACGTTGCATGATATAGCGATCTTAATGAACATCGATAAAGCGCAACTGATACAGCAAATCATTGCCACTGGCCTGTTATTTTTACCGACCTTTACTAAGGGTTTCCATAGCTTGAATAAAGCCATCTGCTGGTCACTTACCTCTGATAGAGAAAACTCGATACACATGGCCACTTTTTGGCACGATCTCATCAATGGTTTTTATCAGCCACACCAGCTCTACTTGAATACCTACTTATATCGTGTCGCTAATTGCTATCGCCTGCTCATGAGTTTTACTAAACCAGATGGACGTATACTCAAGCAAATATCAGAAAGTGAACAAACCTATCCTGAAGATTGGGTGGTCATCGCTCATAGCGACTGGACTCAAGGCTATATCGATGAAGACATTGGATTGACACGGTTTAATAAAGTATTGTTACAAGACAATTTATATCTGTATGATACTAGGCAATTGTTTAAAAAAACTTTTTTAGCACAATAAATAATAGCTCACGATAACTGCTGATTCGTAACAGCTAGTAGTAGCCGTCATGCATCATACCCCTGCAATTAGTCACTGCTCAATAATAGACAGATTAAAAAGGTACTTGAATGAAAGTCCTCTCTAGAATAACAAAACCCAACTTAACAAATCACACGAAAAACCTGCTATTAGCCGCTGCTATCACCCTGCCTACGAGCGCCGTTGTATTTGCAGAACATAACGACACTCATGTGACAAATAATTCACAAAATGTGCCAGTGGTCATCAAAGGTGTGGTCGCTACCAGCTCAGACAAACAGCAATTGCTCGACAAGCTAAAAGCACAGTATCCTGATAAACCTGTCAGAGATGAAATCGAAGTACGTTCGAACATCAGTATACCAACCAACTGGCAACAGATAGCCACGACTATCATTGATAGCGATATCTCTAACATTCGTCAAGGGCGTATCGACATTCATGGGACGACCATTAGCTTACATGGCAAGGTAAGCAGCCTTGAACAAAAGCAAGCTATTCAAAACCGTATTCACTCGCGCCTAACTGATCTCTATCAATTAGAAAATCAGCTGGTCGTGGTAGAAGGTGAACAACGCCTCATAGACGAGACTTTGGGCAACCGTATCGTCGAGTTCGAGTCTGGTAGCACCAATCTAACGCCTATGGGTCTTGGTATCTTAGACGATATGGCAGGGGTGTTACAGCGGGTCGGTGATAAGCCTGTTCTTATCACAGGTCATACCGACAATGTCGGCAATTCTACTGCCAATCTTGCCCTATCAAATAAGCGTGCAGAAGCCGTCAAACAATACCTGATCGGTCGAAATATAAATGCAACTCGTCTCAGTACTACTGGCAAAGGGGACTCAGATCCTATCGCTAGTAACGACAACGAAGAAGGTCGCACTCGCAATCGCCGTATCGAATTTACCCTTAATGAATAACATCGCTATGTAGAACGTATGACGATAACGACAACTAAGCAATGACGGTTAAGTGCTGATAGCTGGTTTGATAATGCTGAAAAACATACTGTCATTGCTACTAGAGATATCGATGCTACAAAAAATGCCAATGCCAAAAGAGAGCCACTGCTAAAAAAATAGGGACATAACTATGTTACGCTTGACCAATACTGTGTTGCCCATGCATCCTGATCGGCTCTATGCTAGCGAAGGCAGCACTCAAGCGCCCTATCCGAGCGCTCATCAAGATATCAACGCTCATCGTACGTGGCAAGATAAGCTCATGCATAGCGCGAACGAAGCCGATATCATCGCCTTACTAAACCCCAATGGGAATTGCCAACAGCAGCAGCACGGTATCGACACCTATGTGCTGCATGTCTATATCCATGAGCGCCATCACCCACCCTTTACACCATTAACTCCTCTCATCGGTAGCTCCATCACGTTAAGCTTTGATACCCCAAGTGGTCTAAGCTTTCGTCATTTATATATAACAGCGGTACATCAATTAGATCATGAGGGCAGCTACGGTTACTATCGTCTGCTCGCCCAGCCCATCACTTATCGCTTGCATCAGCACTTACATAGTCATATCGACACTGACTTATCGGTACAGGCCATGGTAGCAGAGCGCACGGCTACGCTAGATATAGAAATCATCGATGATAGCAGCAATGGTGAAGAGGCTAACTGGACACCCGCACGCATGACCCAGTGGCAAATCAGCGACTGGACACATATTTGTGAGCGCCTCTCACGTCAAGGACTGACAGCCTATCTGCGCCATGAGCAAACGGATGAGCACAGTCCACCAAAGCTCATTATTACATCGCATAGTCCAAGTAATAGCGATGGCATCAGCTTAAATATTGGCGCGCTGCGTTACCAGCAAGTGTTACATGACCGTGTCCATGCACCAGTATTGGCATTGAGTGAGCAGGTCATCACCCAACCAAACTCAGTAAAGATGCAGCGTTTTAATAGCAGCAGTGTTGCACACCCAACGCAGTCCGCTGACGTTGCGATGAGCCGTAACCCTGATGACGTAAGCCATTCAAATAACCACACACTCACATTAGACACGCCAGCTGCTTTTGCGCCAGTAACAGAGACTGAAACCATAGACGAAGCAACCATCGTGGCAAACAGTCATCAAAATCGATATAGCATCTATCATGCCCTAGCCCATGCTACGGATTTGAGTGTTGCTGATACTTTTATGCTTGTCGATCACAGTGCGCTCAATCAGCACTACCGTGCTACCCATATCATTCATTTGGCACGCAATAGTCTAGCGCATGTCACAGGGCTGACCCAAAGCTCACGCCACCAACAGCGTCATGCCTCCTCTTTAGAAGCTGGCATTCATTTAACTCAGCTGCGCCTCATTACCGCTGATACCCCATGGGTCGGTCATCTATATGGCAGACATGCCCTACCGCCGATGACTGGGATCACTGAAATGCAAAATGAGATGGATAGCCGTAACCATATGACGCCCACGCGCAGCTATTTACTGGATAGCCCAGCTCAGCCTATCAACCGATTGGAGGCGCAAGCTGGCGCGAACTACGGCACACACTTCACCCATAGAGCGGACGACCAAACCCTGATGCAGTCTATCGGCGATAGCGAGCATCTAATTAACACTGGCAGTTTATTGTCATCGACTCGCCCTAGCCTATTTGCCACGGACAATGAACAAGCCATTGAAAGCGGTTATCGCAACACGGACAATGGTTTATCAGAATGGATTACTGATCATCGTACAGAAAAAGCTTACTCTCAGCTAAAAGTAGACAGTGCTAGGATATCTGCCAGTCTAAAGATGGGGGTCATCAATCCATCAGACACCGCCAAACGCGAAGGCATCAATGCAGCTACCAATGCCCAAATCAATATCAAATCAGGCGAAGCCCTCGTCCTTTCCACTCAACCGCAAACTCATACGCAATCTGGACAGCATAACTACCAGCAGCACACCCCGACTCTCACCCAAACTGGTCTTGGTGGTCAGCACTTAGCCGAACGTTTAACACAATTGGCGACAGGGCTTGGACGTCATGTCAATGACCACAAAGCGATTAAGACGCAGCTTGAGACTATCGCAGAGGAACAGCAAACCAAAACCCATCAAACGATGCCCTACACACTAATCGATAGCGCAGCAGACAGTGCTTATGTCAGTGACGATACGCTGATTCACAGAAGTATGGGTGAGATGATTAGTACTACGCAGCAAGATATGATGATCAGTAGTGGGGAGAGTCATAACCAAGTCAGTAGCGAGTCTCTAAATATCATAGCCGATGGTCAATTTAGCATGACCAATGCCAAAGAGAATATCACCCTCTCCGCCCATACGGGTAAGCTTGAAGCCACGGCTAAGCAAGATGTCAATATCGCCTCTTCGACCAAAGAGGTTGAGATAGTAGCGACGAATAAAATTACGCTGACCGCTGGTGGTGCAAGTATCACTTTGGATGGCGCAAATATTACGATAGCCGCAAAGCAGTTTACGGAGAAAGGTGGTAAGCATAGTAAGGCTGGGGGTGGAAGGGATGGGATGGGTTTGGCGGGGTTGCCCAGCTTAGTTCCTCATAAAAAGACGATGATGGATGGGGTTTATAGTTTGGCCTACCAGTTTTTGGATGACGATGATGAGCCTTATGCTAATACGCCTTATACAGCGGTGAATAAGCTTACAGGCGAAGGATTCAATGGGGTAACTGATGAAGATGGCTGGTCCGAACGTTTCCATTCTGATAGCGAGGATGAGATTGAAATTCATCTGGAGCTTGATTGGCAGAATGATGAACTAAAAGGTGAAGAATAATGAGTAAAAACTCTAATGGTACTACTGGTCCTTCTGATCCTTTTAAAGTGCTTAGGATCAGCCGTCGTGAGTTTACGGTTCATTTTAGACAGCCAAAGGATATGGCTGGACGTTATGGTTTTGATTATCCTAGAGATGCTGATAGATATCCTATGGAAGAGGTAACAGAACCTACAACAGGTAAGCGTACTCATAAAGCATTATTTAGAGGTAATATTTCTAATTTTAAAGATATTTATCTTAAAGATGCTATGTATTCACCACTATTGCATAAATACAATTATTTACCTGCATGGTTGGCTATCTTCCCGTATACAACAAACAGTATTTATAGAGGTGGCTCATCTATTCACAAAGATGGAATAAAATTAGATATTGAGCTTCAGCAACTAATTGGGGACACCTCTAAACTATCAGCCAGTAAATATACGAAGCTAGAGTTTGTATCTTCGAATCCAAGTAAACTCATTGTTTCGCCTTCAAGCATTTCAATTAAAAACTTTATCAATCGAGGACATAAAACCACCATGGTTGATAATGCTAATAAGAAAACTCGGAAGGATTATATTCTTAAAAGAGCAGTATTGGTTAAGGGGGTAAAGAACCAACTACTTAGCAAACATGAAAGTATCGCTGTTTACGCTATTTCTGCTAACTCTAAAGACTTAGTAGGAGAGTTGATGGTACATAAAAACAATCAGACATACAAAGCTGATTTAGTATTGGTGCCTACTAAAACATCTACCGGTATAAATAAAAAATCCTTAGAATCTATAGAGTGGTATTTAAAATACAAATCATTCAACCAAGCACTTATAAGAGCAGAAATTAAAACTGAAGAGCACTTCGATTTGAATAAATTTGATACCCACACACATATAAATTCTTATATAAAGCGAGTAAAGAAAAATAGCCATACTCAAGAATCAGCAAGTGACGGAATTATTAGTGCGTATGATAAATATGGACTGGGAAAGCATAAAGATAAAAAAGGTAATGCCTTATCTATTAATCAAATAGGGCACAAAAAGACTTATATTTTTCTATTAGATTTCGATGTAACAGGCTTGGACGGTAATGCACCTGCAGATTACTCCACTGGACAATTTGCATGGGGTAATGTTGCCATCGTTTTAAAATCAGGTTTAGACAACTACGAAACTTTAGTCCATGAAATAGCCCATAGTCTGGGAGTACATCACATATTTGAGCCTGGTTTTTCTAACCAATATAAATTCTATCAAGGGTTTAGTGATAAAGTGATGGATTATACTTGGCAAATAGGTATTGCACCTAATAACCCAAATTCACGTATTTCATTTGCAAGGTATCAATGGTACCTGATGCAAAAAGATCCCAGTATATATAAACTATAAGAGGTCTATATGAAAACAACCAAACTAACACTTACTATAATGGTTACTGCATTATTTCCCGCTTGTGACACCACTTATTCTGACTCACTTATTACCGAGTCCGATCAAGTGATCGAATCTGCTATAAAACTGGATGAATATAATAGCGCTGAGCACGTATCACCCTCGAATACTGAACCTCGAATACAACAGGAAGTCACTACAATAGACTGGGCTCCGCTTATTACGAGAACACCAGCAAAACAAGCCCGAGAACCATTTTTTTTACCTAACGAAAATGTAAAAGAAACTAAAAACTTATTCCACAAAGACTATAATTTAAACCAAATAAATAGTAAACAATTTGAAGAAACAGCATATGGCTTTTTTGTTGTCATTCAATATGATGATGGCACTATCTTAGATTACTCACTGGATAAAGTGAATAATAAATATTTTGTGAAGAGGTTTACCTTAGCTGGAAAATATCAACCACATGACCCGTTTAATAGACTCGATGAAGATATCATCTATAAAATATTAGAAATCAGCGGGGCAGATAACCCTGAATTATTTTTCCAAGAGCTCATCAGCAGCCCTAAGATCACCAAATACAAAGGATGTACTGTTCAACAAAAACAATCAAAATATGCGATGGTGGATTTGACATCATGTGAGTTTGATAACAGAACAGATTTGTCTTTATATAACTCTAAATCTAACCCTTAGAATAAGGCAAATCATATCAAACTAACTACGCCAGTCATGTGGCAGTTTGAAGGTCAACAAGGGTAAGGATATAAAATCCCATTATTCAAGCAACTAAGGCATGTTTGGTATTATGTTTAAACAAATTTTCATTACTCTGATTTGCTTTAGCTTCCTTTTTTTAGCTACTGCCTGCCAAGCAGAAAAAGAGGTTGTTATCCCCCCTCATGCTTATGTTTCAGTAGAAGAAAGCCCTGAAACCTTTAAAAAAAATAATGAGGACATTAAACAGTATTGGAGTTTTGATGATAATCCTCTCAATATTGGTAGCTTAGGCGTTACTTTTTATAAATTACGTTTTCCTAGCGATAATTATGCCACTGTTACGTTTACTTACCCTAATGTTCCGTCATTTACTATCCAAAATGTTAGTAGTACTTCAGGATTCTACAGTCACGATAGACCAGAACGAGGCATAGAGTCTTCTGCAGTTCGTTTCTTTATCGAAAATGCGCAAGGTAGTTATGGTGTTACGAAAAAAGATGCCTATGTCGCCATGCAAAAGTTGTTTAAACAGCTAGAAGAGCAAGATTGGTTAGATGATCACCGCATTGACGACCCTCGTATATCTATTCAAGATAGCTATACTTACGGTACTAGCGAAAACGTTGCAGATGATTTTGTAAATTATCAATACCCTTTAACTTTTAATCAATTCAAAAAACTACCGAGCTTACAAACATGGAGCTTGCGACATGGTACTGATGTTTTTTTAACGGTTGACATGCAATACAACTTTGAAGAAGAAATTGGTAGTTACGTCTATATGGTCAGCTTAGATTTTAGGTCTGAAGAAAATTATATTAATAGTTATATCAGTTATGACAATCCAAACGACACTATGGAATCACTCTTTACAAAGGCTTATCCAGACTTACCTACGTCTAGGTTATACGCTGAAACCCAAGCTTTAGAAATAGGTTTAGACATCCAGCAAAATCAACCTGACTACACCTTACCTATCGTTTTAGAAAGAACTGGCATCGATACCAGCAAATTCATCTCAATAGACCCCTACAAAATCACTTACGAAGAATTTATCGAACGTAAAAAAGCTGGTGAAGACATGACTCCTTATTATGAAAATCAGCCAAAGGCTAAGCCTGAAATAACCAGTCAAGTCCAAGGACGTTGCCCAGCAGGACAACCTTGCTCAAAATCAGGCTACTGGTTTACTTTAGCCAAAGCAGACAGCCGTAGTTACTTTAGACAAGGCGAAACCATGCCAGACTATCCAAACAACAACTGGGGTGAAGTGATTTGGCAGTTTGAGGGTAAGAAAGGTTAGTTTGTTATTATTTTACTTAAACCACCTTTGTGTGGTTTTTTATATTTATGACTCTCAACTCAAGCTCGAGCTCCAATAACAAACTGGACAACTACCAGTATCATCCTGCTACTTTGATGCAACTAGGGCTTGATAGAGAATTAAACGACCACAGGGCAATTAATAAGGCATTATTAAACAGTAATAATAAATAGCAAGCCAACACCTACCAACAAATATCATTGACACTGATTAATATGTACAAATAAACATCTAAAGGATAGAAAAATGAGTCACTTTATTATAGATGAAGGATTTGATTATTTTTTAGAAAAATTCGGCCAACCTGACTGGCAACAACCTGTTGATCAAGCTACCTTAAATTACTATCAGGGTAAATTACCTAATAGACTTCTATTCTATTGGCAACAGTTTGGTTTTTGTCGTTTTAAACAAGGTCTGTTTTGGATAGTCAATCCAGCTGATTATGAAGATGAGCTAGCGCTTTGGCTAGGTGAAGATATTTCAAAGCAAGATAGCTACTATGTCATTGCTCGTAGTGGTTTCGGTGAATTATACGTTTGGGGAGAGAAGACAGGGTTTGCTTTTGAGATCACCCCTACTCTCGGGTGGGTAAGGCTAAAACAAGGTGACGCAAAAGATATAGCCACTGGGCTTGAGGATAGAAAGTTAGAATTATTTTTTGCTTTTCAACAAATTAAATATATTGAGATGGAAGACAATAACGGTAAACCACTATTTGACCGTTGCATTAAAAAAATTGGCGCTCTTGAATACGATGAAATGTTTGGCTTTGTCCCTGCCCTTGCGATTAGTGACAATGCTTCTATCAAAAATATAGATAAGATGAATATCTTTGTACATCTCAATCTTTTACCCGACTTGATTGAAATTCAACATATCGACTTCAAACGCTTAGGACAAATGGCTTTTGGTGTTGAAGATTCATCAAACTTGCCTGATTTAGATAGTTTAGAGTGATTAATTACGACTAAGCCACCTTCGGGTGGTTTAAACACAGATACACTATCCTAGCAAGTCTTACTCATATCAATGGCGTACCTAGGAGACTCAACCTTTTAAGGCTTATGGTAGACAAAGGTGGCGACGCGCATATTGATACAGGCACTAGCGAAATTTTAGAGAAGATTAAGAAATGTAAAGTAGAAGAAGCAGTACCTTAAGAAATATAAGACACTGCTTTTTATCTAAAATACATCCATTCTTAAGCACTCATTATTTAACTATTATGCTTGGCTATCCAGTTTTGCATTTGCTCAATTTCAGCCTGCTGCGCGTCAATTACTTGTTGTGCCAATTGACGCATTTCTTCATTTTTGCCATACTTTAGCTGTATCTTTGCCATATCTACTGCGCCAATATGATGCGGCAACATACCACGAGCAAATGCCATATCTGGGTTAGGGTCAGCGATACCTGCTATCATTTCACTATGCATCGTATCCATACCTTTAGCATAAGCTGTCTGCATGGCTTCAGTATCAGACGTTGGCTCAGCAGCATCAGGATGGTTGGCAAGCCAGTTCTGCATTTGCTCGATTTCAGCTTTCTGAGCGTCAATAATCTCTTGTGCCAACTGACGCATTTCTGCATCCGTACCATACTTTAGCTGAATCTCTGCCATATCAACAGCACCTATATGATGACCAAGCATTCCTTGGGCAAAGGCAGCATCGGGATCGTTGTATGCCATGCCTGCCATCATTTCATCATGCATTTTAGTCATAGAGTCATTATACTCTCCATGCATGCCCGTCATCGCATCGCCTGACATATCATGACCTGCATGCGCATCCATCGCGCTAGTGTCTGTTGTAGCATTATTAACGGGAGCCGCCTCGTCTTTGACAGTAGCCTCTGTTACGTCATTCGTCGGCTGACAAGCGCTAAGCATCATCACGGCACTGACACTAACTGCAAGCATGGCAAGACGTGAATTTCTTATCATTTTCATGGTAGATCCTTAATTACGATCATTTGGTAGTTATGGTTCATATAAAAACTGGCAAATCAGCTAAGATCCACCAGTTGGAAAAATCATTTAATTTATGTACTAAGAGCAGTGTGTTTTAAGGCTATTTATTCTAATGCTTCGATCAGTGCCTGCATCTCTTTAATTTCACGCTTTTGTGCTTCGATGATGTCGTCAGCAAGTTGCTGTACTCTAGGATCTTCTATATCGGCTCTTGAGCTGGTTAAGATCGCAATTGAATGATGCGGTATCATAGCCTGCATCCAATCCACTTGATCGACGGTTGCTTGAGATCTGACGCCCCAGATACCCACGGTAAATAGCAATACGCTCAGACCATAAGTCATTAAGTTGACCTTAGTTTTCTTGTACATATTGCTCATAAAGGCGAGCATAATCACTGCCATGCCTGCGCCCATATATAGCGCCATATAGGCTCTGGTCTCACTAAAATAAATATGATCCCACTCATAAGTATTGAAGTACATCATGATATACATCACCACGGTAGACGTCAGAATCATGAGGGTAAACTTTACATAAGGGTTCATCTGTTTTTGCTCTGCATGATTCATCAGTCAGTCTCCATCAATGCTGCTATCAGTACTACAATGAGTAGCTGAAATTTAAACAATCTATCTAAATAAAGTATTGGCTTATAGCTGCTGCTCTGCGGACTCAATCTCAGCGTATACTTGGTTTGTGCCATCTTTATTGATTTGCATAATTTGGTACGGCATAAACTTATCTTGATATTCCATACCAGGACTACCGACGGGCATACCCGGTACCGCCAAACCAATGGCTTGCTTTGGTGGATTTTGCAAAAACTCAGCCACATACTTGGCAGGAACATGACCTTCGATGACATAACCATCACTGGTAACGGCGGTATGGCAAGAACGCATCTCAGCAGGCACACCGTAACGCTCTTTAAATAATGACAAGTCTGCAACATCATGGGCAGTTGTCGTTAACCCATTATCTTCTGCGTGCCCTATCCATTCTTTACAACAGCCACAATTGGCATCTTTATAGACAGTGGCTGACACGTTCTTGAGCAGGTCTGGGTTGTTGGCTGGTGTCTCTGTCACTGTTTGCTTACTCTGTATAGCGTTTGCCTCACCACTGCTGGCGTTAGCGGCATTGGTAGTAGAGGGGCTAGCATTAGAAGCATTGCTGTCAGATTGCCCACATGCTGATAATATGGCAGCGGTTAATAAGACCGCTGACCCTCGAACAAACTTAATGGTAAAAGGCATCATAGAGGCTTCTCATAGTGTTGAATATTTCATGGTGTTGAATATTAAAATTAGGATGTATTGAAGCCAAACTAGCATAACCACTCTGACAGTCAGATGACGCCAAGATGACAATTTTGTCATCTTCTAGGCTTAGCATAGGTTTATTACCAGTATTCCTCTATGATTGATAATAATAGAGACATTTTATATTGATCTCATCCTAAATAATTGGCGCGAGTATGCTATGAAAGTATTGTTAGTCGAAGATGAGTTATCGCTTGGCGACTACATTAAAAAAGGTTTAAGCGAGGCAGGTTTTATCGTTGAGCATAAAACCACCGGTTTAGATGGGTATCATGCATTGATGACTGAGGACTTCACTGTCGTGGTGATGGATGTGATGCTGCCTGATGTCAGTGGTTTTGAGCTGGTCAGTAACTATCGCGCTGCTGGTAACACCACCCCTGTATTATTTTTGACCGCAAAAGATGACCTTAGTGACCGCATAAAAGGCTTTGAGATTGGCGGTGACGATTATCTTACCAAGCCTTTTGCCTTCGCTGAGCTGCTGGTCAGAATCAAAAGCTTACTACGCCGTGCCAATCAAGCAGATTACGCCAGCACAGTGCTTCAAATGGCTGATTTAAAACTGGATATCGCCAAACGTAGTGTGCATCGAGATAAAGGTTCTATCAAATTGACGGCCAAAGAATTTGCGCTATTGCAGTTTTTACTTGAGCATCAAGGCGAAGTATTGCCCCGCTCTGTCATCGCTTCACAAGTATGGGATATGAATTTTGATAGCGATACCAATGTGATTGATGTGGCGATAAGACGCTTACGAAGTAAAATCGACGATGGCTTTGAAAATAAGCTCATTCATACCGTACGCGGTATGGGCTATAAACTAGAAGCGGACAATAACGCCGTTACAGTCAATAATGACACCAACATTAATGTGAGTAGTGAGGCTAATACGGTTTCTAAACTCAATCACGTTGAAGTGAAATAGCATGGCATATAAATCGGAGCATCGACGCCTATCATTACTGTGGCGCACTACTCTAGTATTAACGGTATGCGTGCTGATATCTCAAGCTTTTTTGTACATATGGATACAGCGTTCGGTCAATGATCATTTTGAACAAATGGACTCAGAGATCCTGACTCACGCTGCGTTTAATTTACGACAGTACATGACAGAGGTGACATCGGATGATCAGCGCCCTAACAACCTTGCCGACCCTGCTCATCTCGCCAATACAGCATCATCTGTGGTAGATATCTTTCGACCAGATTATGAAGTCAAAACAATTATCACTGACCATAATGGGCGTGTCATCAATAGTCAGCCAAAGGATTTTATTGATAAACTCAATGACTCCCAATTGGTCGAAAAACTATGGCAGCAGCACCGCGATCAACCCTTTGACTTGCAGCTTAATCATCGTCATTATCGCGCGCTGGTCATTGAGCACTCTAATCGCTTGGCATTCATCGCGCTACCGATTGATGTGCATCATCAATACCTTGCCCAGTTTAATCGCCATCTTATTCTGATACTTATTGCGATCACTTTTATCTTGGTATCAGTGGCGGCTTTTAGCGTCTATTTAGGATTCGCCCCCTTAGCGACCATCAGTCAAAAAATGGCACGTATCAACGCCGAGCAGTTAGACGATAGAATCATCGTCTCTGAAATGCCAAGCGAGTTGCGACCCTTGGCTGACGCTTATAATGCCATGATGGATAAACTCGAACACAACTTTGCCTCATTATCACAGTTTTCAGATGACATTGCTCACGAACTGCGCACACCACTGGCAACGTTAAGCACCCAAACTCAAGTGATGCTCAGTAAACCTAGAGACCATCAAGAATATGTCGAGCAGTTACATCATCAACACGACACGCTCAAGCAACTATCCCTGCTAATTAACAATATGCTATTGCTGGCAAAAACTCAAAAAGGCCTATACGACTCACAACGTCATCTTGTCGATACCGACTCACTGATAATTAAGCTCATCGATTATTTTGAGCTGATAGCCGAAGAGCGCGGTATCTCTTTTGAGAAAAAAGGGGCATTTGATGTGGTATTAGGGGATGAGAGCTTGTTACAAAGGCTGTTTGCCAACTTGATATCTAATGCGATTTACTACGCCGCCAGCGACAGTATCATTACTATTACCGCCGTTTCTAAGACTGCTAGCCTCATAAAACATAACGCTCACGCCCTTAGAGAAACGGCTCAGCAGCCATCGCTAAACATCACCATCACTAATCGCTTGCAGACGCCTCTAACTCAAGCGGAAGCAGATAGACTGTTTGAACGCTTTTATCGTCATCACAAATCCAATAATCAGCATTCGGGCACAGGGCTGGGATTGGCCATCGTACAAGCGATCGTCAATGCCCATAACGGCAAAGTCAGTATTACCATTAAGGATGAGTATTACTTTCAAGTTAACGTACAGTTATTAAAAGAATCATAGGGCGTGTTTAATCGAGAAATGGTCACCTTTTGGTCACCGAGCAGGTGGTCAGCAAGGAGGTGATCAGCGATTTTCAAAAGTTAGAATGTATGCAAACAAACTTATAGAGAATACTTTATCGAAGATAGACTAGTCCCTAAGAGTTGATAAGGAAAAAAAGCCAACCTTTATAGATAAAGGCTGTAAGAAGAATTTTAGACACAAAAAAACCCCAAACAAAATTATGTTTGAGGCGAAACTTGCTTAAACTCGAGAGTTTAAAATT
Organism: Psychrobacter sp. NC44; assembly: GCF_904846655.1. Taxonomy (NCBI): domain Bacteria; kingdom Pseudomonadati; phylum Pseudomonadota; class Gammaproteobacteria; order Moraxellales; family Moraxellaceae; genus Psychrobacter; species Psychrobacter sp. NC44. Next base: position 154,097 of record NZ_CAJHBN010000004.1, read on the forward strand.
TGTTTTAGCTTTTTACTAAATATGGCGCAGCGGACGGGACTCGAACCCGCGACCCCCGGCGTGACAGGCCGGTATTCTAACCAACTGAACTACCGCTGCTTAGGTCGTCTTAGCATCTTCTCTTATTACAGAGACACTCGCTAAAAAGAGTGGTGGGTGATGACGGATTCGAACCGCCGACATTCTGCGTGTAAGGCAGACGCTCTACCAACTGAGCTAATCACCCTAAGAAGCTTTAAAAAATTGCACTGCAATTTTAACTTCGCAAGTTAAAATTCCTTAAAAGGAATTTTATAGAAAGTTTAATCTTTAAAGTTGTCACGCTTTAAGTCAGTAAAAATTCTAACAACATTGAACTTAATTAAGTCCCCTTGCTGTGGGTGTGTATTATATAGATTTACACATGGCTGTCAAACAGTATTTTCAGTTTTTTAACCTATTTTATAGGTTTTTATTTATTAATCTGACAAGCCTATGTTTTCATTGGATTTATATTTTTATAAAAAACCAATAAATTTTCAAGCATGACCCTATTTACTGGCTAATGCTTGTTCGATATCCATTTTTATGGCTTCTGGTTTGGTGGTTGGCGCATAGCGGTCAATGACCTGTCCATCTTTACCAATTAAAAACTTAGTAAAATTCCATTTGATACCGTCTGTTAATACGCCACCCTTTTGCTCTTTAAGCCAATCAAAAATAGGATGAGCGTCTTTGCCATTGACATCAACCTTCGCCATCATTGGGAAACTGACACCATGGTTCTTTTGACAAAATGCGCCAATCTCCTCATTACTGCCTGGATCTTGCCCGCCAAATTGATTACAGGGGAAACCAATAACGACCAATCCTTGATCTTTATGTTGCTGATATACTGCCTCTAGGCCTTCAAATTGCGGCGTAAATCCACATTTGCTCGCGGTATTGACGATTAATAACACCTTACCTTGATAATCAGCAAAGGCTTTTGCAGTACCGTCCATACGTTCAGCGGTAAAATCATAAATAGTACTCATCATTTGTCCTTAAATTGATTAATTTATTATTTTGGTTTTTTTAAACTGTGCTCATTTTTCAATAACATTGAAAACGTTAATAATACTAATAACTGGCAAGGCAGCATCTCGCGCTTCCCTGCCATGACTCTAAAATACTCTAAGCAATTTTTTTAACAATTACTTTTCAGATTTATCTAAATCAATAGACACAGAATTGATGCAATAGCGCATCCCCGTCGTCTCGCTTGGGCCGTCAGGGAAGACATGACCTAAATGTGCGCCGCAGTTACTACAGGTTACTTCTGTCCGCGTCATGCCAAGCGAATTATCCACATGCTCCTCGATAGCGCTGTTATCAACTCCTTGGTCAAAACTTGGCCAACCACAGCTGGCATCAAATTTATTGCTTGAGTCAAATAAGCTCGCACCGCAGCCTTTGCAGCGATAAATACCATCATCAGTCGCATCGTTATAGACGCCCGTAAATGGGCGTTCTGTACCCTTTTCACGCATCACGTGATATTCATCAGCACTCAAACGCTCTTTCCAATCAGCTTCTGTTAATTGGCTGATTTCTTCTTGGCTAAGTTGATTGTCTTGCATAATGTATCCTTAATTTGGGTATGTATTATCTCATCCATTAGCATTAGCTTTTATCTGCTATTAACTAACACTTTATCGCCATATTTTTATAAAAACGATGGGCCTTATCTATTGTTTATTCACTCAATATTCAAGGCATACATTACAAGAAAACCATCATAAACAAGTGATAGCGTAAGGTATCGAAAAAGCTATGATAAATAAAATACAGCAAATTTTCTTAACATATCAATGAATACAGATGTAGCCATGATAATAACTCTCTGAAAGAAGTTTGATATATAGGGCGTGTCCTCAATTCAATCGATTATCTTCTAAATGAGCTGAAAATGGCTAAATTTTGCCAAACATCGTCAAATAGCTTAGCAATATCTCGATATTATTTGCACTACTTTCCTTGTTTGACGACAATTTATCTCATTTTTATTATCATTTTTAAAATAAGGACACGCCCTAGTAGAGCAGCAATGAGGCAACTATAATACTATTAATGCAAGTTATTCTTGCATTAATAAATATATCCTCCTTAAAAACAGCTTGCATTGATACTGATAATGCAATAATATCTTGCATTAAGGCTTAATTAAAACAAATGCCTGCTTTCCTTCTCTCCATTACCAACTAATGAATAAAGGCTTGAATGATTATGGCTGATGACAAAAATAAAAGCACACAAGCCGAAAGACTGGTACAGCTACGTCGTGATAAAGGGCTGACTGCTGAGCAATTAGCGCAAGCCATGACCGCAGCAGGCGCAAAAGTCAGTCGCGGTGCTATCTCGAATTGGGAGCGTGGCACCAATGGCATTGTGTCATCTAAACTACCAACGCTAGCACACATTTTAGGCTGCAGCGAAGGCTATCTGTTACGCGGCGAACTAAAAAACGACAGTGATAATAATAAAGAGGTGAGTAAGAGCGCTCATTCTCATAATAAGAATAGTCAAAATACGTCATCCGCTCAAGCTGACAAGATGCGTGACTCCCAAACCAATCAAACAGCTACAACTCCTACTATAGATACAAACTCACAAAATAACCCTATGAGTGGTCACACTATGAACACAATAAAAAAATCGGATAAATTACAAAATGTTTGCTACGACATTCGCGGCCCGCTACTACAAACAGCCAATAAGATGGAAGCAGAAGGCAAACGTATATTAAAGCTGAACGTCGGTAACCCAGCCCCCTTTGGTTTAGAAGCCCCGCATGAGATTTTGCGCGATGTGGCGATGAACCTACCAGACGCGACCGGCTATTCCGACTCGCAAGGGATTTTTTCAGCGCGTAAAGCCGTCCTACAGTACTACCAATCAAAAGGGTTGCTATCGGCAGTTGATGTCCGTGATGTCTATTTGGGCAACGGAGTTTCTGAGCTGATTGTAATGACCATGCAGGCCTTGATGAATGATGGTGACGAAGTGCTTATCCCAATGCCAGACTACCCGCTTTGGACGGCAGCGGCGAACCTAGCTGGCGGCACAGCGGTACATTATCGCTGTAATGAAGACGACAATTGGCATCCTGATATCGAAGACATTAAATCTAAAATCACCTCTAAAACCAAAGGTATCGTGGTGATTAACCCTAATAATCCAACGGGTTCACTTTATAGTGATGAATTGCTGAAACAAATTATTGAGGTCGCTAAAGCGCATGATTTAATCATCATGGCCGATGAAATTTATGATCGTATTCTTTATGATGATATGGTACACACCCCAATGAGCACCTTGACTGATGATGTGCTGGTGCTCTCATACAATGGATTATCAAAATCGCATCGTATCGCGGGATTCCGGGCAGGTTGGATGATGGTGTCTGGCAAAAAACACCATGCCACTGACTTTATCGAAGGCTTGGACATGTTAGCGTCTATGCGCTTGTGTTCCAACGTCCAAGGTCAGTATGCCATTCAAACGGCGATGGGTGGCTATCAAAGCATGAAAGAGCTCACGTCAGAGCGTGGGCGCTTATATAAGCAGCGTGAAATGGCCGTGTCACGACTTAATGCGATCAAAGGTATCTCTTGTACCATGCCACAAGGCGCGTTTTATTGCTTTCCAAAGATGGATCCTGATGTTTACCCTATCGAAGATGATATGGCATTTATGATGGATTTGCTTGTTGAAGAAAATGTCTTAATGGTGCAAGGAACAGGCTTTAACTGGGATAAGCCCGATCATTTCCGCTTGGTATTTTTGCCAAACCTACATGATTTAGAAGATGCCATGGATCGCTTGGATCGCTTCTTTGCCAAAAAGCGCAAACAATTTGGTACCGAATAGACCTTAATTTGACATAAAAAAACGCTTATCGGCATGATGCTGATAAGCGTTTTTTATTTGAAACGTGCTTATAAATAACCTTAAATAAGACTTAAACGAAAGCCTTAATAAGCGTACGTGTTAAAAAACATTAACCAAAATAATATAACTGATGGCAGACATTGCCGCTGCTGCAGGAAGCGTAATGATCCATGCCAAACCGATAGGTTTCATCAACGCCCAATTAGTGTCTCTATTGACAATACCGATACCAAGTACCGCGCCTACTAGCGTATGCGTGCTCGATACGGGCAGACCCATGGTTGATGCGCCCATAACCACTGCTGCCGCAGCCAATTCAGCTGAAAAACCAGAAGCGGGATGCATTTTTGCCAAGTTGGTACCAACCGTTTGAATGACTTCTTTACCAATGAACCAAAGACCAACGATAAGCGCAACACCAAAGGTCAGCATAACCGCAGGCGGTACAGCGGCTTCAGTTGCAATGCTATTGGTACGGATAACATCCATAATCGCGGCAAAAGGACCGACTGCATTAGCAATATCGTTTGAGCCATGGCTAAAGGCAAAAGCAGAGGCGGTAAAGACTTGCATCCAGCTAAACATAATAAACGTCGCTTTAGTCAAATCCTCTTTATGTTTACCGCGGATACTCTTGGTATAGATAAAGGTCGCAAGCCACACCAGCGCCGCGATCATACCCATGATTAAAAAGCCTTGCAGCGTCGTCATGCCATTATTGACATTCTTTAGACCTTTAAAGATGACCAAAGAGGCCATGACCGCGCCGCCTGCAGCCGCAATGATAGGAACCCATTGCTTCAACGCTTTTAGCGTATCAAGGTTGCTGCGTTCATTTTCAATCTCATAAAGCTGTTTATAATAATCAGTCTCTAAATCTTCAACATCGCAATCATCATCTTTGTAGATTTCTTGATCACGCAACATCGCTGACGTATAGGCAAGTTGTTCTGATTCTGTTAAACCGTCCAAAAATTCTTTGTGGTTTTGTTTTAAGGTTTTTTTGTCGCCTTTCAAAGTCGCAATGTGCGCCTCTGTTCTATCATTATATTCGATGATATTTTTCTTAATCTGTCCATATAATACATAGGACAAAACGCCGCCCAATAGCGGTGATAATACCCAAGAAATCGCGATGGTGCCAATCGTACTCCAATTCACCGTTGATAATGCCATTTCAGTACCACCTAACGTGATACCTAATACAACAGAGCTACCAACAACGCCGCCAATAATAGCGTGCGTGGTCGAAACGGGCAGACCCTTTTTGGTGGCAAATAACAGCCAAAATGCGGCAGCGATGAGCGCTGACAGCATGACATAAATGAATTGGTTGGGCGTTACTGAAAGACCATCTAAATCGACAATGCCGCTTCGAATGGTATCGGTGACTTCACCACCTGCCAGTACGGCTCCGGACACTTCAAATATCGCTGCGATACCCAGCGCTTGCGGGATAGTCAACGTCCCTGCACCCACTGAGGTACCAAAGGAGTTGGCGACATCGTTACCACCAATATTGAATGCCATAAAGACACCAAAAGCGGTGGCCACAATAAATAGCGTCGTCTGTTGACGCATCGTGTAATCTAGACCCCACCACAAAAAGTAGGAGGTCATCGCAATCAGTAAAATGGCAAAAAATAGATTTATTCTCATAGAACCGACTGATTTGGCTGGCTCTGTAGAACTGTTGCTAATACCCATACGTTGATACGTCCTGCGTAAGCTGATTGAAATTATAGGCGGTTGATGACATTGCGCGGCTATTAATAATGCTCGTGATGACTTCTAACATTAATATAACGTATATGAAACGCGCAATATGCTTGCTAAAAAACGGTTTTTCTTACTGCTATCTTGGTGCTCTACCCTAACGCTTATCTTTTATTTACTCGTATTTTATTTTACGTAAAGGCAATAAATAAGGTAAAACACATCACTCAATATGTCACAAAGCCGCAAGGAATGTTGCCAAATCGTCTGATTACAGCAGCTTGCGGCTTAGAGATGTCGTAGTAATAATTTTGGTGCTAATAACTGCTATTGTAAGAACCTTTACCAAACTTATTAACCAGAGTGATTAAAATGTCTGTGTCAAAGGATAAAACACGCTACTCACTCAGTGAGTTTAGTGCACAGCAGGAGCTATTACGCGCCTATTATATTAAATATAAGCGCATAATGCATGATGATATTGCAAGATTTGTAACTGCCAGCATATGTGTTAGAAAACATCCTGCTGTAACGCCGCATTATACTCTCTTTCCCTGAATTTATTTAACGTTAAATATATAATAATGACCAATCGCATATCAGCTGCCACACACCGCTGATAGTTGCTTAATCGCATGATCTAAAACATCCAAACGTGCTTGACGCTTCTCATTGGTCGCGATGACGCACCACGGTGCGTACTCTGTATCGGTACGTGCCAGCATATCCGCCGCAGACTGCACATAATCCGACCATTTATCACGGTTACGCCAGTCATCGTCCGTCAGCTTAAACTGCTTGTGCGGTGTCTCCTGACGTGCCTCAAAACGTTTAAGCTGTTCTTTTTTATCGATAGCCAACCAGTATTTGATAACGATTGTCCCCGCCGCGGCTAAATCCGCCTCAAAACGATTGATTTCATCGTAAGCACGCTGCCATTCCTCATCCGTGGCAAAACCCTCAATGCGCTCAACCAAAACGCGCCCATACCAAGTCCGATCAAAAATGGCAATACGGCTGATACGGTCGGTTTGCTCGTTCGGAAGTTTGGTCCAAAAACGCCATAGATAAGGATGTTGCAGCTCATATAGCATTGGCGCACTGATATTATAAATTTGATACTCGCGTGGGTCGAGCGGCGCCACCAATCTTTTGATCGCGCCACCTTTGCCAGAAGCGTCCATTCCTTCAAAGGCAAAAACGATATGACGCCCTTTGCGCGCACGCAGCAACTGGGCAAGGCGAACTTGTTTTTCTACCAACGCATCACGATAGTCCGACTTATCAATCTCTGCATCATCGATATCTTTTAAAAATTTAGGAATTTTTACAGGTTCAAACTTTGCTGATTTGAGTGCTTGCTGAGCTTGCTTCTTAGCCTTTGATTTATCAGAGATTTTTACTGTATTTTTTTTACTATTCATTAGCGCGGTTTGCATCGCTTGTAGCACTTCATGGCAAAAGTGGTCAGCCGCATCTGACTTGTCATCACCATCAATGATGATCCAATCATCTTGCTGGCGTAGCAGAACGGTAGCCACTTGATTAAAGGTTTCGATAACTTTTTTACTATTCCAGTCAATTTGGTATAAAAACTGCGGATCGGCTTCATCGTCATTCAATCGCGCTTGCAATGTTTCGATATCGACATGAAACCAGCATTTAAGCAGTCGGGTTTGATTGGTAGCTAGGTCTTGTTCGAATGCTTGTAGCTTAATAAGCTGCTGCTGTAAATAGGCTTGCCATTGCGCAGTCGGTAACGCTTTGTCGTTGTCTGACGTTGTCATACGCATGACGTTATAAAGCAAGTCAGCATACCAGTTGCCAAAATAAACCATCACATCGCCATGACGGGGTAATGCCTTGATATGTGCCTGCCAAATCGGCTGATACGCTAAGGGACAATCACCAACGGTTGCCTCAACTTTAAGTAGTCGAGGATCTACCCATTGGCGCAATTGCTTAACAGCTGTGCCCTTGCCTGCCTGCTCCATACCATTGACCAATACCAATAGCCCTGTTGGTTTATTGAGGATTGGCGGCGTCTGTTGCCGCGTTGCTCGTAGAGCATATTGGGCCGTGACCAGTGCCAATCTCAGTGCATCTTTGTCCATAGAAAACTGGCTCAGGGGATTGGGAGTTAAGCGCTCATCGATAATCTGCTCACTAAATTGTGCAGTTAGCGCTTGTGGTGCGGTGGGTTCAGTCGTCTTATTATTTTTGCTCATAACTGTCATCATCCTATGATTGAAAGCGTGTTAGCGCCATCATAGCATTGCAGCAATTCGGTAAATAACGCTGCTATGTAACAGTTTGACATTTGTATTCTGCTTTATTTTCTTTTAAGGTGAACACAATCTCAGACACATGCTGTAATCACGCTCTATAAATACAAAAACCAAAAGTATAAAACACGGTTTATCCTGAGCTTTTTATTCGCAACCTTTTAATCCTCTTTACTTTTATGCAGGTTTACTGACCATGGCCTCTTTAGCCGATTTACAACAACATTTGAACCGTTTTTGGGCACTGCCTTATCATGAAGATTTGGCATTAAACGATAAACTTAGTGAGGTGCAAGCTTGGCAACGAGATCGTATTCAGAACACTCACAAAGACTTGTTCGAGCAACCTCAAAATCAGCTGATGGCAGATTATTTTTTGACACAATTGTATGGCGGCGATGAGTTTAAATTGCTGGCCAGACAGTTAGAACGTATTGTGCCTAAAGCGCAAAAAGTTGAACGTTTTGCGCCAGCAGCGGCTTTAGAGACTGGCAGCATGGCAATACAAGCAGCTATCTTAGCGATAGAGCTAGATTTACATTTAGCAGAATGGCTATTGGCTCAAGATTTAGCCGTTAACGAAGACAACATGCTGAACGCCTATCGCGTAGTCAATGAAGCCGACACCAGACGTATCCAAATCGGTCATTTAAAAGAGGTGTGCTATCGTACCGATAAATATATAAACTCTTTTATGTTGCAAAAAGCCTTTGCCTTGGCTAAAGGCACCGCCTACCGTTACAACTATCAGCCTTTGTATGAATTTATCGATTCAGGCTTTAAAGCGATGAAACCACTAAAAAGTGTCAGCGGCTTTATTGAACCGTTTTGTGAGCGTGAGCTTGAGATTATTGACCGTGTTCATGAGACGGATAATGGCGGTAAGCCAATGACGTTTGGTGTATGATAGACGCATCATTTGCTTGGTTAGCTGCTATTTTATACCTTGCAAACCAATAATCATAAAAGTGAATCACAGGATAATGCTATGACCGATAACACCCATAATAACAACGCGCATCTCAATCAAAAACCTACCATCAATGGTCATTTACAAGATAAATTGGTCAGAGATAGCATCACCCACAATCAAAATATTACGGCACAGGTGCAAGCACGTCAAAGCTATGAAAATAATACCACGCTTAATACGGGTATTGATGCTGGCATCGAAAACAGCAAGAGAAATGACTTTACACAAGTCCAAGACCTACCAACGGGAACGCCACAAGGCCAACAAACCACTATGCCAAACCATACTACCAGCAACAACGCCAATAGCGACACTGTAGACAATACATCTGCACAAATACAAACCGCCAAACAAACACTTTTTAATCAGCGTGATGACATCAATAATCCACATACGCCTGATACTGACGGTAATGAAGAAACGCATTTTGGCTACAAGACCGTCAATAAGGCTGAAAAGCAAGCACGGGTCGCCGATGTTTTTACCTCAGTTGCCAAAAAATACGACATCATGAACGACTTAATGTCATTTGGTATTCATCGCCTATGGAAGCGTTATGCCATCAGCTTATCAGGCGTGCGTGCGGGTCAACATGTGCTTGATATCGCTGGCGGTACGGGTGATTTAGCCAAAGTCTTTAGCCGTGAAGTCGGCAGAAATGGTCATGTGGTGTTATCAGATATCAATGCCGCCATGCTCGAAGTCGGTCGTGAACGCTTAATCAATGCTGGCTGCAACAACGTCGATTTTGTATTGGCCAATGCAGAAACACTCGCACCATTTGATGACAATAGCTTTGATTTGGTCACTATCAGCTTTGGTCTACGTAATGTCACGGACAAAGACGCAGCGCTCAAATCTATGTACCGTGTACTTAAGCCAGGTGGACGTTTATTAATTTTAGAATTCTCAAAACCTGTATTTGAGCCATTGTCTAAGGCCTATGATTTATACTCATTTACCGCCTTACCTATTATGGGCAAGCTGATTGCCAATGATTCTGAGAGTTATCAATACTTGGCCGAATCGATTCGTATGCATCCTGATCAACAGACGCTGAAACAAATGATGCAGCAAGCGGGCTTTGAAAATTGTGATTATCATAACTTGACGGCTGGTATTGTCGCTGTCCATCGCGGCTTTAAAGCGTAAGATTAAGTTTTAAATTACATTACATAGTAATAGACATGCCATCACGTAAAATGGTGGCAACTGACCTTTACAAATGATGCGCTCTTTTAAGGCGCTCAACTGACTATGCGAGAGCCTTATGCTGACTGTTCTACTTTTGGCGGGTGCCGAAAAGCTGATTAACCTTGCTATTGCGAGTGATGAGATTACCAAATCAGGATTGGCACCGCTTGCTGGCAAAGTATTGCGACTCAATATGGCAATGCCTGAGATTCGTTTGGATATTTTATTCACTCATGAGCGTTTGCGTTTTGAGCCGGTGACAACCGAGAGTGTGTTTGAGCAAAGTGGCGCGATGAACGAGCACCAACAAGCCACTATGGAGCGCGCACGGATTGGTCATAGTCGCCCAGACTGTACCATTACTGTAGATAACCCAGCGCAACTGCTGAATCTGATGCGTGGTGCCGAAGGCAATTTACCTATCGCGGGTGATTATAAGGTACTCATGCAGCTCAAACAACTGGTCGCAGGTTTCGACCCAGATGTTGCAGGACAGCTTGAGCCATTTATTGGTAAGCCGATGGCCAGTCAGTTACATCTACTTATATCACAGCTAAAAGGTAGCTGGCGTCATAGTGCCAAACGCGCTTTTGATGACGTCAGCGACTGGGCTAATGAGGTAGCAGGTAATAGTGCTCCTGATCCTCTCGAGGCAGCAGAAGTAAACGATCTTAAGCAGCAACTGTTAAAGCTGCGGGCTGATGTCGAACGTGAAGAGGCCAAACTTGCTGCTATCAAAGATGAACAGGCACGTTTTCTCAATAACTCGTTTCATCAATAACTGTTGTCGTCGATGATCGCTAAATCCTATTATCGACAGCACTGTTTATAGATAAGTGCAATTTATAGACAAGCACAGTTTATAAATAAGTGCAGTGCCCACCCTATTTTCGACTTTCTTTAGAGTACCCATACCTCATGCTATTATCTCATCGCGCCCGTTTACTTGAGCTTTGGCGTATCGCCGCAATTTATCGCATCGATACTCATCTTTCTATCGAAGACGCGCCACAGCTGCAACCTTTGGCGCGTTTGATTCGCCTACATCCAGCGGCGTGGGGTAAAAAACACCAACCCAATGCGATTAAATATGCGCTTGAAGACATGGGCACGCTGTTTTTAAAGCTTGGCCAACTGCTGTCAACGCGTCGCGATTTAGTGCCGCCTGAGATTATCGAGCAATTGGTTCAGCTACAAGACAAAGTCAAACCTTTCAATTCTGATGTGGCCATTACCCAAATCCAAGACCCTAAACACGGTCTTGGTCAATCGATTGGCACATTGTTCGCACGCTTTGATGTCAAACCTCTAGCGGCGGCTTCTATTGCCCAAGTACATACTGCTGCATTGCATGATGGGCGTGAAGTAGTGGTAAAAGTGGTGCGTCCTGATATCCGCACCACCATCATTGCTGATTTTGAGCTACTACGCGAGCTGGCCGATTGGGCATCAGCGCGTATTGAAGCGGCACGTGCCATCCATATCGTCGATATTGTAGAAGACTATCGCCAAGTGATGTTAAACGAGCTGGATTTGACCTTAGAGGCAGACAATACCACTCAGATGCGCAACAACTTCTTGGGTTCCGCATTGATGTATGTACCAGAAGTCTATGATTCTGCCAAAAATGTGATGGTCATGGAGCGTATCCAAGGCGTTCCTATCTCGCAAGTTGCAGTGTTTGATCAACTTGGTTATGACCGAGCAGCACTAGCAGAAAAAGGCTTAACGATATTTTTTACCCAAGTATTCCGCGATAACTTTTTTCATGCCGATATGCATCCGGGTAATGTGTTTGTAGAGACGCCGCCGGTTAAAACACTCACCGCAGATATGGCAGCGGTTGACTTAGGACACGAGCCGCGCTATATAGGGCTTGATTGCGCCATCATGGGTACGCTATCAAAAGACGATCAGCTCATTGTGGCGCGCATGCTGTTGGCGGTGATGAATAACAACTTTACGGCGATGGTTGATATCGTCAGTAGAGCTGGCTGGATTCCACCAAATACAGACAAGCATGCCCTGATGCGCGATATGAAACGCACGGTTGGTCCAATGCTGCAAAAATCTATCAATGATATCGACTTTGCCGGTGTCTTAATGCAAATTTTAGATATCGCCCGTCGTCACCATATGAGTATCCCGCCGCAACTCATGCTGCTATTGAAGACCTTGGTTCATGTCGAAGGACTCGGTCGCGACTTGTATCCTGACCTTGATATCTGGTCACTTGCCAAGCCGATCTTAAGCAGTTGGATTAAAGAGCAGCTCGATCCGATGCGTAATTTGCAACAGCTGCGTCAGCAGTTACCAGAGATTTTATTATCGACGACTGATATTCCAAAGCTATTGGATCAAGGCTTACAAAGCCTTGCCTCACAAGGATCACGCCAAGACAGTCAACTGCGAGAAATACAACAAATTCGTGCGGATATGCTTAATGATCGACGCCGAGATTGGCTAGCACTGTCAGGTTTTGCCATTTTCATTGCCATTGCAACACAGGTTGTTGGCTGGCTCTCGCCTATCTTTTATATATTGGCTATTTTGGTTGTCGTTTGGCGTATTTTAGCCTAACGCTCTGTTATTTTTAATAAAAATAAGTATTGGTTAATAGCCAGTACTATCTAGGGCGTGTCATCAATTAGATTGTGAGGCTTAAAATGAGAAAAATTGTAGATAAACAAGGAAGAAATTGCCGTCAATATGAACATATTGACAAAATTACTGACGATGTTTAGCAAAATTTAGCCATTTTAAGGCCACTAAATACATTAATGTGCTAATTGATGACACGCCCTAGTATTTGTTCAATAAGCTCTCACTCACTTTCATTGCTTTTTAGTGACATTTAAAGTGAGTGAGAGCTTAGTTTTTACATTGCCTCATTTCTCATTGGCTCGGTAAAAAAGACGCCCTGTATAGGAATCACCCATGTCTACCGCTAAAATATCAATTGCTAAGAAAGACCACAGCGAGGCTATTGCTGCCTTACAAACTCGTTTCGGTAAACAACTTACTACCAATATAACGGTACGTGAGCAGCATGGGCATACGATGACGTGGCTTGCCAATCAGCCACCCGATGCCGTCTTGACAGTACAAGATAAGCACGAGGTAGCAGCTGCGGTGGAGATTTGCAATCAGTATCAAATGCCAGTGATTGCATTTGGTATTGGCTCATCCTTAGAAGGTCAATTAAATGCCCCATATGGTGGATTATGCATCGATATGCACGCGATGGATGCAATATTGCAGGTACATAATGAAGATCTGACCGTTACCGTACAACCAGGCGTCACACGTGAGCAGCTCAATCACTACTTACGTGATACCGGGCTGTTCTTTCCCATAGACCCTGGCGCCAATGCCAGTATCGGCGGCATGGTCGCGACTCGCGCCTCAGGCACCAATGCTGTCCGCTATGGCACCATGAAAGATGTGGTACTCGCGCTTGAGATAGTCACCGCTAGTGGAGAGATTGTCCGCACTGGTACCCGTGCCAAAAAATCTGCGGCGGGTTATGACTTGACGAGATTAATGATCGGCTCAGAGGGTACGCTCGGTATCGTCACCGAAGTCACACTTAAACTATTCGGCATCAGCGAATGTATTGGTAGCGGTATTTGCCATTTCCCAACGATTGAGGATGCCTGTCAGGCAGTAATGCTGACCATTCAAATGTGCTTGCCGATTGCACGCATTGAGCTACTTGATGCCATGCAAATTAAAGCCTGTAATCAATATGCCAATCTTGATCTGGATGAGACGCCTACCCTATTTGTAGAGTTTCATGGCACAGATGCCAGCGTCGCTGAACAAGCTCAACTGTTTACGGATATTATCGAAGAATTCGGCGGTCGTGACTTCGCTTGGGATACCAATGAAGCCGAGCGCAAGCGTCTGTGGCAAGCAAGGCATAACGCTTATCATGCCAGCTCTGCTTTACGTCCTGACGCCAGCGCCTTATCGACGGATGCTTGTGTGCCCATTTCACGATTAGCAGAATGCGTCAGTGCAACAGTAAAAGATATCGAAGCGTCGGGCATGATTGGGCCTATCGTCGGTCATGTTGGCGATGGTAATTTTCATGTTTTGTTATTAGTCGATACCGAAAACCCTGAAGAAATCGCTACTGCTGACGGCATTATCAGCCGCTTAGCTACCCGCGCTATTGAAATGGATGGCACTTGTACAGGTGAGCATGGCATCGGGCAAGGCAAACAAAAATATATGCAGCAAGAGCACGGTAACGCCTTAGTGCTGATGCAAGCGATCAAGTCAGCTCTTGACCCTAAAAACATACTTAACCCTGGTAAAATATGGCCTGTGGCTTTACCCACTGTTTAACTGTTGAATATTGCTGATAAGAAATCAAAGCCTAAAAATGCGCCTACGTTTAACTAGAGTATTAAACGTAGGCGCATTTTTTAGGCTAATTTCATAACATCTGGTCAATCGCCATCTGGGTCAGTACGCGTCCACGTGCGGTACGCAATACATAGCCTTGCTGAATAAGATATGGCTCAATCACATCCTCAAGCGTACCGCGATCTTCAGCCATTGCTGCTGCTACCGCTTCAACGCCAGCTGGACCGCCATCAAAGCGTTCGTGCAATATCTCAATATAACGTCTGTCCAAATGATCAAGACCACGTCTATCAACTGCCAGCATATCGAGCGCACTGCCAGCAATCGCGCCATTGATACTACCGTCGCCTCTCACTTCAGCATAATCACGTACACGGCGTAATAAACGATTGGCAATCCTTGGCGTACCACGCGCACGGCGAGCAATCTCCACCGCGCCATCTTCACTCATCGGTACACGCATCAAACGTGCGGCACGACTCACAATCGTGGTCAGGTCAGCAATATTATAAAATTCGAGCCGCTGCACAATGCCGAAACGATCACGCAGTGGTGAGGTCAATAATCCTGCTCGCGTGGTTGCCGCGACTAAGGTAAACGGCGGTAAATCCAGCTTGATAGAGCGTGCCGCAGGTCCTTCACCAATCATAATATCCAGCTGAAAATCTTCCATGGCGGGGTACAGTATCTCTTCAATAACGGAACTCAATCGATGAATTTCATCGATAAATAGCACATCACCCTCTTCTAGATTGGTCAACATAGCTGCCAAATCACCGGGGCGCTCAAGCACAGGCCCTGAGGTTGAACGCAAATTACCACCCATTTCACGAGCAATAATATTGGCAAGCGTCGTTTTTCCAAGACCAGGCGGACCAAAAATCAAAGTATGATCTAATGCCTCACCTCGACCACGCGCTGCGCCAATAAATACTTCCATCTGCTCACGTACCACTGGCTGACCAATATATTCAGCCAGTAATGCCGGTCGAATATTAGAATCAGGCGCATCGCCTGCCCCTTCAAATGGATTAATCAAACGATCTTGCATCATAGGTTTTATCATTATATTAAATCATTATTTTTAAAGAATAGGTATAAATAGCATAACCAAACGCTACGTATAAGTCATGCAAAACATCATAAAGCAGCGACTAAATAAAGCACAGCCTAAAACGAAAATAAGCGACAATGAATGTCGCTTATCTGTTTAAGAGTTATTGATACTTATTGATGGTAGTGAGCTGAATGAATCAAAATCCTGACAACTGTTGCAATGTGGCTTTTAGTAAACCTTGCGTATCGGCAAAGGTATTACCATTACTCTTAGCGGCTTTAATCGCTTGCTGTGCCTCTCTTTCTTTATAGCCCAAGCTAATCAACGCGCCTTCTACCTCAGCGATAATGCTGCCCTCGTGAGACACCTCAGCAGGTTGCATGGCAAACTCTAAATTACTGCTATCGACTTCGATATTTTTCAGCTTATCTTTTAGCTCAATCAATAAGCGCTGCGCTGTTTTTTTACCGATACCCGGAATACGGGTTAATGCCGTCTCTGACTCTTGCTCGACATGCATCTTTAACTCAGCAGCTGACATCGCAGATAGCATTGCTAACGCCATTTTTGCGCCAACACCATTGATTTTAATCAATTGCCGAAAGACGTCACGCTCTTTGCGATCGATAAAGCCATAAAGCAGCTGCGCATCTTCGCGCACATGAAAGTGCGTCCAAATGCTCGCCTGCTCATTGAGACGCAACTGGCAAAATGACGGTAGCGGCAGCTCTATATCGTAGCCGACACCAGAGGTAGTCATGACACAGGCAGTTGGTGCCATCAAATACTGCACTTGACCACTAATCAATCCAATCATAATCCACTACCTCTATTAGAGCTGATATAAAAAATGAACTGAGCTGCTATTTAATGATAAATGCTATTAAATAAGCATATCTCACCGACACGCTTACTTATAAAAATCGACCATACCTTCAAGGCTGATTGGGCGAATTTTATGTGCCTGACCCGCAGAACCAAAGGCTTCGAAACGATTGGTACAGATATCTGACATTGCAACCATAGAGGCTTTGAAGTATTTACGTGGATCAAATTCACTCGGGTTTTCAGCAAGGAATTTACGAATAGCGCCCGTTGATGCCAAACGCAAATCGGTATCGATATTTACCTTACGTACGCCATGCTTAATCGCTTCAACGATTTGCTCAACCGGTACACCATAAGTCTCACCGATGTTGCCACCATTTTCATTGATAACTTTTAACCACTCTTGCGGCACTGATGACGAGCCATGCATAACAAGATGGGTGTTAGGAATACGGGCATGAATCTCTTTTACACGCTCAATCGATAGGATGTCGCCTGTCGGTGGACGGGTGAATTTATATGCACCATGACTGGTACCGATAGCAATGGCTAACGCATCGACGTTAGTGTCTTTAACGAACTGTTCTGCTTCATCAGCACTGGTCAATAGCTGCTCGTGATCTAATACGCCTTCTGCCCCAGAGCCGTCTTCTTCACCAGCCATACCAGTCTCAAGACTACCTAAGCAACCAATTTCACCTTCTACTGAAACACCGCACGCGTGTGCCATCTTGACAACTTCGCGAGTCACGCTGGCATTGTAATCATAATCCATTGGCGTTTTACCGTCTTCACCGAGCGAGCCGTCCATCATCACTGATGAAAAGCCAAGCTGAATTGAGCGTTGGCAAATCGCTGGTGACATACCATGATCTTGATGCATAACGACTGGAATATGTGGCCACTCTTCGATAGCAGCAATAATCAGATGACGCAAAAATGCAGAGCCTGCATAACTGCGTGCGCCAGCACTAGCCTGTACGATAACAGGAGAATCACAGGCGTCGGCTGCCATCATGATTGCACGCATCTGCTCTAAATTATTGACATTGTAAGCAGGGACACCGTAGTTATTTTCGGCGGCATGATCTAGAAGTTGACGTAACGATATTAAAGCCATAAGACGCTCTCTGATTAAATTTTGAATATGATATTAAGAAATCATTCTTAAAAATACGATGTTGCAACAATTGCCCTAAAACCCTAGCCTGATAATAGCCAGACCAGCAAAAAACCAGTGTTTTTTGATCGTAATTATTACGCCGTGATTATAGCAAAAATTGCCAGCGCTTCGTAGCGGTTAACCGACTATTTCTTTCTTTGCTTGATTCATAAAACAGAATGATAGCGAGTTTCATAAAACAATTTGATAAGTTCCATATGATACGCAGCTAATTGAAAAAACGGATAAACCTTGTGCACCATATTTTTGACTGACTAAGGCCTGCCCTCAATTCAATCAATGGATATTTAAATGGGCTAAAGATGAGGACACGCCCTAACCTCTAGATTATGATTTTAAATACAAAAAAGCCTTGGCTATCACCAAAGCTTTTTAAATATTTTGAGGGCTTATACAGCTATCAATATCTGCAACCAACAGCTTAATAAGCTATTCATCAATCGATAAATTAGTAGATCAATGGCTTAGGTCCAGTTGCTTATGTATTGATAATTAGTACTGTTGTTCTGCTTCTACTGCGTTTTCACTGGCTTTATTCTCAACAGCAGATGCGCCATCGGCAACCACTTCAGCAGTTTTGGCAACGGCTTCATTTGCGCCTACCACAACTGCTTCACCAGTGTTTTTTAGTGCATCTGTAGCAGCAACACCGGCAGTTTCAGCGCCTTCGGCAACTTCAGTACCAGCATCTTTTGCAGCAACTTCAGCTTCAGCGGCAGCGGCTTCTGTTTCAGCAGCGGCAGTATCAGCGTTAGCAGCAACATCATCACCAGCAGACTCAACAGCAGCTTCGGCGTTCTCTTCTGTTTGTTGGCTACATGCAGTGATTGCAAAAGTACCAGCAAGTACGCTAGCAAGTAATAAATGGCGTTTTAACATAATAAATCCCTCATAAATAAAGCATGTCAAATACATGATTTGCGCTATTTTATAGAGTGCAAATTAGACATGCAATCATAATTTTCAGTATAGAAACAAATAATTACTACTTAATAATAATGAGTGGCCACTGACTCTTATTTCTCTTAAAACAATAACATAAGATTAGTAGCCAAAATATTATTGGTACAGCGTACATGAGATGATGAGCCTAAATTGTACGGCTAATGTTACTCATCTGCTAAATATCGTTAAAGCATTACACATCAATCTGTAGAGCAGCAACCGCAGGTAATACTTTGCCTTCTACAAACTCTAAAAATGCGCCACCACCTGTTGACATGTAGCTAACGCCATCTGCCACTTGATATTTATCAATTGCAGCAAGCGTATCACCACCACCAGCAATCGAAAATCCTTCGCTGTTTTTAACGGCATTTGCTATGATTTGTGTGCCCTGACCAAAAGCATCGACTTCAAAAACACCGACTGGACCATTCCATAAAATGGTTTTTGCGTTGATAATAGCATCCGCTAATTGCTTGGCACTTTCTGGAGCGATGTCCAATATCATTTCATTTTCGCCAATCGTATCGACAGATTTGATGGTCGCAGTGGCTTGTTGTAATGAGCCTGTGAAGTCAGCAAAATCAATCTCATTTTTATCAGCAACGACAACATATTCAGGTAATAAAATCTCAGTCTTAGTCATAATGTCACGAGCTGTCTCAACCAAGTCCGCTTCATAAAGTGACGCACCAACGCTATGACCTTGCGCGGCTAGGAAGGTATTCGCAATACCGCCACCAACGATAATCTGCGAGCACAATTCAGACAAACTGTGCAACACTTCTAGCTTTGTCGATACCTTGGAACCACCAACGATTGCCAACATTGGCTGCGCTGGGGTCTCAAGTGCCAAGCTTAACGCATCAAGCTCAGCCGCCAATAAAGGTCCTGCACAAGCTGTTTTTCCTGCTCGATGCATAGCTTGGGTAACGCCTTCTGTTGAGGCCTGCGCACGATGTGCGGTGCCAAATGCATCCATCACGAATACATCGCATAAATCAGCGTATTTCTGTGCTAAATCCGCATCGTTTTTCTTTTCGCCCTGATTAAAGCGTACGTTTTCTAATAGCACGACCTCGCCTGCTTGAATTGCCACGCCCTCTGTAAGGTAGTCATTGTTTAAGCTAACGGGCTTTGATAACTCTGTGGCTAATTTATCGCTTAAATACTCAGCAACTGGTGCTAGCGAATATATCGACTCAGGACTGCCTTCAGTTGGACGACCTAAGTGAGAACAAACTATAACGGCCGCGCCTTTTTCTAACGCCATCTTAATCGTAGGCAAACTGGCTTGCAGGCGTGCATCACTGGCGACTTTACCGTTTTTAATAGGCACATTGAGATCTTCACGAATCAACACCACTTTATCCGTTAAGCTCAGCTCACTCATACGCAAAAAATTCATTACCTGCTCCTATGCATCATCTCTTGTTAATCTATCGGTTGGCTTTTTAGTTATTGCTGAAAATATTTATCAAATCGGCTGCTCTTGTCTGTGGCTTTATAAAAGTAACCAAGCAAGAATTTGAGGCGGTGTATTCTAGCAGTTTTCTAGCAAGTGCTCATAAAGAACACCCTATTAAATTTTACTCGGGCGTGTCCTTATTTTGAAAATGGGGATAAAAATAAGACAAATGGCTAAATTTTAATAAAAATCAGTAACATTTCGTGGTGGCACTTAGTAATAAGGCTGTTTAAGATGCTATTAGCACTGATAATAAATAATACCTACAATAAAAATAACCCATTAGGAGAACCCAATGAGTATCGACCTTCAAGCTGCCAAACAAAACCTACTAACACTTAAAGAAGAATATGAGACTCGTATCGATAAAATCGAAGATCATATCCAAAACCCGCAAGACGACCTCAATGAGCATTGGGAAGACCAAGCCATCTCTTATCGTCAAAACGACATGCGTACAAATTTGATGGTTGAAGCCCGTCAAAGTTTGATCTATGTCGAAAATGCGCTAAGTCGTATTGAAAACGGGACTTATGGTAAATGTGAAGTCTGCGGTGAGCAAATTGAAGAACAGCGCTTACAAGCACTGCCTTACGCTACCCTATGCATGGAACACGCTGAATAACGATTCATTTTACTCTAAGACAGCCATTCCAAATCAAAGTTCTAGTGATCAAGCAGGCATTTTCCATTGAGAGAATGCCTGCTGCCATTGTTTACAGCGCATCGCGATTTGATCCACGGGCAAATCCATAATATCCCCAACGACCGCCACGTAAGTAATGGGCAAACCTGCCAGTTCGGTGACATTTTCTGCCGTCAAGCCACCTATGACACATATCGCTATATTTTGCTGACAGCCATCTATAAGTTGCTGGCGCGAGATAATATTGGCGTTAGGTTTTGTATTTGAGGTAAAAATCGCACCCATAGCGGCATAGCTTACGCCCTCGTTTTTTGCTTCTTCAACCAGTTCTATCTTGCCATGACAAGTGCGTCCGATCACTTGGTTTGGTTGGATTTCGTCCTTAGCATCAGTGACTTCGCCATCTTGTTGACCCAAATGCACACCAACGCCGAGCTTGGCAGCCAGTTTAATATTGTCATTGATGACGACTGGTACGCTGTACGCTTTCGCCAACTCAACTATTTGCCTAGCCTCTTCGTATAGACGAGACTCACCATCAGGTAGCGCCAATATCTGCTTGCGACGAATTTGTAACAGCGCAATGAATCCTGTTGCTAATGCTGCTTCTAATTTGCGATACAGCAGCGCAAACTCATCGTCATTGGTCAGTAAATATAGCTTTGGTGCTGATATAACAATCGATGTTTGAGTCATATTATTTTTCCTAGAATGTGTCCTCATTTTAAAAATGGAGATAAAAATGAGATAAATTTTTAGCCCTTGTAGAAGTCCATTGATTAAATTAAAGACACACCTTAAATTCAACACAATAAAAAGGCTGTTATATCGAATAACAGCCTTTTTATAAATGCTAAAACAGTAAAGTTATACCGTGCGGCGTGTCGCTAGACTGTTTAGAATATTTTTGGCATCACCCCAACGTGTGGCTGAGCTGTTCGCTCCTAAGATAACGATAATTGCTGGGCGGTTATTCACACGCGTTTCCATGACCACACAACGACCAGCTTCATTGATGAAACCTGTTTTTGAGATACCAATTGGATAATCACCGGCACGAACCAAGCTACTGGTGTTATTGGCTTTATAAGTACGGTTACCACTTGAGTAGTTAGACACATAAAAGTCATAGCTCTTGGTGGTCGAGAAACGACGAATTACGTCATAGTTACCCGCCGCACGAACCATTTTAACCAAATCGTTTGATGAAGCGACGTTACGCTTATCAAGACCCGTTGGATCACCAAAGAAAGCCGTGGTCATACCCAGATCTTGAGCCTTACGATTCATGGCACGTATAAAGGCAGTATAGCCACCTGGATAATTACGCGCTAAACTCTTTGCTGCTGGGTTTTCTGATTTCATCAATGCCATAAGCAACATCTCAGCACGATTCAAACGATCGCCTGATTTGAGGTTAGAGCTGGCACGCTTAGGACCGACGAAATCTTCTGGATCGAGTGTGAGCTCTTCACGCATATCGAGACCAGCATCCAATACAACCATGGCCGTCATCACTTTAGAGATACTGGCCATTGGACGCGCAATGTCAGCATCTTTTTCATAAATAGATTCGCCCGTTTCAGCGTCGATGACCGCAACACTACGCGAATCAGTGCTGATCGGTATCATGTTACTGCTGCCAAATGAGCCACGATACGTTGTATTGTAGCTGTTACTGCTATTGTAACTGTTATTACTACTACCGAAACTATTGGCGTTGGTGATACTGGTCGTACCATTGCCACTATCAACTTTCTTGATAGCTGAGCCTTTGGATTTGTACATAATATTGCGTGCTTCAGACAAACTATCGGCACCGCCCCAACTCATGCGAGCACTAGAGCTAGTGTCGGCGCTACCATTAATAGTAAGTGCCGCTTGTGCAACACTGCCCAAACTCAATGAAATCATAGCAGCGATTAATTGCTGTTTGGTTAATGGTAGTTGCTTCATTATGCCTCCTGCTGTCACGATGCTGTTAATTAGAGAATCAGTTACATACTAACCTATACCAACAACGTACGTAGCGTTTATGAATGGGTTTATAAGTACTCGTATAGAGTTTTTGTATTTTTAGTGTATCATGGTTTGCATTTAAGTTTAATGTATCAAGCTGATTTAATAATTTATTTTGGTGTAATTCAAATTTTACTACAACCACTTTATATTACAGAAACATTGACTCACATTGCAGCAA
Source organism: Psychrobacter sp. NC44 (assembly GCF_904846655.1). NCBI lineage: Bacteria > Pseudomonadati > Pseudomonadota > Gammaproteobacteria > Moraxellales > Moraxellaceae > Psychrobacter > Psychrobacter sp. NC44. The sequence goes on from NZ_CAJHBN010000004.1 coordinate 176,878, forward strand.
TATATCTTAACTTTGAACACTGTGATTATTCGTTTTTTGTTATATTAAACAATGGTATTTATCTAAAAGATTAGCAATATTTTATTTTTTCAAAAACTAAAAAAACGACTCTAATGATTTTATTTTTTGTCATTTAGCGTCAATAAAAGCCTTCATTCTGACAAACAACAAAGAGTATCGTTATGATTAAAGTACTGGTAGTAGATGATCATGATTTGGTGAGAATGGGTATTAGCCGCATGTTGTCAGATAGTATCGATATCGAAGTAATCGGCGAAGCGGACAGCGGTGACATGGCCATCAAATTGGCCAAACAATTGCGCCCTGATGTGGTTTTGCTTGATGTCAATATGCCTAATATTGGTGGCCTTGAAGCAACCAAACGCTTAATTCAGCTGGATATGGGTATCAAAATATTGGCCGTCAGCAGTATGTCAGCGCAGCCTTACCCTTCTATGCTTATCAAAGCGGGGGTCAATGGCTATATTACGAAGGGCACGCCGCTCGATGAGATGATTCGCGCTGTCAAAAAAATCTATCAGGGTGGTCGTTATTTTAGCCAAGATGTCGCTGAGCAACTGGCTGATGTTTTGCTGTCAGATAATGCCAACTCACCCTTTGACTTACTGAGTGATCGCGAAAAACAGGTGGCAATGATGGTCGTTAACTGTCAAAGCCCGCAGCAAATCGCTGACCAACTATTTGTGAGTGTCAAAACCATCAACACTTACCGCTATCGTATTTATGAGAAAGTTGGGGTTGATAGCGATGTGAAGTTAACACATTTGGCCATTCGTCATGGTCTAATTCAGCCATAACTCATTAGGGCGTGTCCTCAGTTCAATTGATGGACATTTACATGGGCTGAAAATGGCTAAATTTTATCAAGTATCGTCAAATATCCCGATATTAATGGCGATATCTTCCTTGTTTGATTGTAATTTATCTCATTTTATCCCTATTTTTAAAATGAGGACACGCCCTAGCAACTGTTCCCTTATTGCGGTCAATCTATGAAGCCTGCTACTAATATCGTCTCTGCTGTTACTCACTATTTGCATCGTGATGACACGCTATCTCCACCTCAATTGCGCAGGTTGGGGCTTATTTATAGCAGTTACCGCTTTGCTGTTAGTCTGTTTTCTCTACTGATGGTGTATATCACCGCTCACTCTGACAACAGCCTCTCTCTACCAAGCTTTTTACAACAAACAACGCTTAGCTTTTATTTCCTGCTTAGCCTTATTTTACTTGGCTTGTTTTATGTCGTTAATCAGCAAATGCGGCGACAGCTAGCCTTTGGTTTAGTATTAGACGTCATTATATTAAGCTTATTACTATATACAGCGGGTGCGCCTGATTTACAGTTGACCATGCTATATATGGTGGTGGTAGCAGCGAGTTTTATGTTGCTACACGGCTCGCAAGCCTTAATTATTACCTTACTCGCTATTATTTTTGTCATTTATCAGCAATTCTTTTATGCCATTGCCAATAGCATGAGCTTAGCAAATTTAGGGGACGCATTGCTCATGTCAGCCAGCTTTTTGGCGGTTGGTGGTTTGAGCTGGTCCATCTCACAGCGTTTGGTACAACTTGAAAAAGTAGCAGCGAGTCACGCTAAAGAAGTTGAACGATTAAATGTCATTAACCAAGAAGTCATCACGCAAATGGTTAATGGTGTCATCGTCATCGATAAACAGCATATCGTTTTAGCAAACCTTGCCGCTTACCAATTACTCAGCCTTTCGCCCACCCCTTCCGCATCATTGCATAACACCTATATTGATACAAAAGATACTCGAAACAATACTCGCAGTGCACTCTTATCTAACTTTCAGCAGCAGCTTGGTCAACAACATACGCAGCTATTTAAAGCCTGTTTGTCAGTAGCGGTAGGCCAATCACGCACCTTTATTTATGATTTGCCAGCAGTCGCAAACGCTTCCATATTCGGTAAACTGCGCGTACAAATTATTCCATTAAAAGATGACAGTAAACTGATAATGTTAGAGGATTTACGCCGCGAACAAGCCAGTGCCCAACAATTGAAACTGGCTTCTTTAGGGCAATTGACGGCGAGCATCGCCCATGAAATAAGGAATCCTTTGGCAGCGATATCACAAGCCAGCCAATTATTAATGGAAGATGTTATAGAAGCCAATCTAGAAGTCGATACGGCAGATAATACGATAACGGCGACCATCTCAAATGATGATATGGCAGCGAATCATGAGCTTTATCAAATAATATTTTCACAAACAAAACGCGTGAATCGCATTATCGAAGATGTACTAAAATTGTCTCGCCAGCAAACTGCAAACCAGCAAGCGATTATATTGGCAGACTGGATGCCAACATTTTTAGAGAATTACTTTCAAGGACACGATGTTTTTCTACACGTAAAAACACAACCGACCATATCATTCGACACACATCAACTAGAACAAGTCTTAATCAATTTAATTAACAATGGCTTGCGCTACAGTAGCTACGCCCACCCTCATGCCTATGTGGAAATCGAGATTTATTGTGCGGATAACGATGTTATAATTGATATCTTGGATGCTGGTCGTGGGGTTAGCACCAAAGACTTAGAACATTTATTTAATCCTTTTTTTACGACAGACCAAGCAGGGACAGGCTTGGGGCTGTATTTATCACAAGCTTTTTGTGAGGCCAACCAAACTCGCTTGCTTTATATTCCTGAACATGAGAAAACCTGTTTTCGCTTGATAGCACCTGCTATTGGTGCTGATACTCATGTAAATAAAACTGAACATAATGTTAATACCACTATTTTATAAATATTAACGTTACCAAGTATTAACATTACATAGAATACTTTGCCATTAAGGCCTCTTGGTTTTTACCATTTTATAGCTATTGAATACGATGAGATGATGTATGACAACAACCGCGCTAGTCGTTGATGACGAAGTGGATCTGTGCCGATTGATGCAAATTACTTTGACCAAAATGGGCATTAAAAGTGATGTAGCATATACTCTGTCACAAGCAAGATCATACTGGCAAGACAATGATTACGATTTTTGCCTGACCGATTTAAAGCTGCCTGATGGGTCAGGACTAGAGTTAGTAAAAGAAATCAGTAATAGCTCTAGTACGCCCATTGCCGTGATTACTGCTCACGGCAGTATGGATCTTGCCATTGAAGCCTTGAAACTTGGTGCTTTCGACTTTGTGAATAAACCTCTTGAGTTACCGCGCCTACGTCAACTGGTGGAAAATGCTTTAAAAGTTATTCATCAAGACAATGAAGCAAAAGCCACAGCCGAATGCTCACCTGAACAAAAACTGTTGGACAGTAGACTCATTGGTGATTCTGCGGTGATGCACCCACTGAAAAATACTATTTTAAAATTGGCACGCTCACAAGCACCTGTATTTTTGTCAGGCGCTTCGGGTACTGGTAAAGAAGTGGTTGCCCGATTGATTCATGATTTAAGCCCACGCCGTGATGGTAGCTTTGTACCAGTAAACTGTGGGGCGATACCATCAGAGCTGATGGAATCAGAGTTTTTTGGTCATAAAAAAGGCAGCTTTACAGGAGCTGTCGCTGACAAGCAAGGGCTGTTTCAGCAAGCCAATGGCGGCACGTTATTTTTAGACGAAGTGGCTGATTTGCCTTTAGCCATGCAGGTAAAACTACTGCGCGCCATTCAAGAAAAAACGGTGAGAGCCATTGGTGATACCAAAGAGGTTCCCGTAGATATTCGTATCTTGTCCGCCACCCACAAAAACCTAAACCAATTGGTACAAGACGGTGCGTTTCGACAAGATTTGTACTACCGTATCAATGTGATTGAGTTAAAACTGCCGACGCTCAATGCACGTCGTGACGATATCCCTGTATTAGCCAAGCACTTTTTAACATTAATTGCTGATGAATGGCAGTTAGAGAACCCACCGATACTCACTGTTGAGGCATGCGAGCGTTTGCAAGATCATAACTTTGCGGGCAACGTTCGTGAACTGCGTAACGTCCTTGAACGTGCAGTAACCCTAGCAGAGACACAGCACATTGACATCAGCCACTTGGGTTTGCCTGATATTGATATAACCCATCACCGCGCAGTCTCTCAAGATCAGAAGAGTGAGCCAGCGGTTGTCAATAATACTCAACATTCTGAGCGTCAAACAAGCAACCAAATGGTCGCTCAATCGATAGAAAATAGAGAAAAAGTCATTCAATCTATGGATGAGACTATAGCACCACAGGTCAAGCAAGTGACGACCAACTTGCACCCTTATCGTACTAACGCTCAGCACTACCCTTCTATGATACAGCGTTCAGAAAGCCATCATGCAGAAAACCCCAACCATACAGCCCGTCACAATCACGAAGAATCTATCACTAATCGATCTATTCTGCAAGAAAGTGATGAAAAAGCAATTCTAAGCAAATTAAAGGATGGTCAGTTACCCTCTCAAGGTTTAGAACACTACCTACAAGAACAAGAAAAACAGTTGATTATTACCGCGCTAAAACAAACGGCTTGGAATAAAACGCAAGCAGCTGAACTATTAGGCACCACTTTTCGTTCGTTACGCTATCGCATGAAAAAACTAGAGATAGCTGAGGATCAATTCGAGCCATAGCATTCGCCATTTTTGAATAACGATAAATGATGATATTTTAACGTTAATACATCGCGATAGCCTGTCTTTAAGCGAGCCTTACTGAACCCTATCGCCTGCCACCGCTTGATCGACTTTGGCGGGTTTTCGGACAAAACGAATACCCGAATCAAGTGCTTTTGTTTTTAGTAAAGCGAGCGCTTGCTGCTCCCATGTACTTTCACTTCCTGACAAGGTCATATCAGGCTCTACACCGATTCCATCGATCTTATTGCCTGACGCTGTCATGTAGTTGGCGACGGTTAGTTTGACAGCCTGCTCATCATTCAGTGGGATGACCGACTGTACAGACCCTTTACCATAGCTAACTTCACCAACGATTGTGGCACGTTTTTGTGCTTGTAAGCTACTGGCCAGCACCTCTGCCGCTGACGCAGAATAGCGATTTTGCAACACCACCACTGGCAATGATTCAAGTATCGCTAGACCTTGAGTGGATAGCGTACGCGTATCACTTTGACGACCCTTTACTTGTACCACATCAGTGTCGCTCATAAACAAACTGGCTACGCTCACCGCCGACGTTAGCACCCCGCCTGGATTATCACGCATATCTAGCAAGATACCTGTGATAGGTGCGTCTAGATCTATCAAGCCTTCCAATAGTTTTTCACGGCTATTATTTTGAAAGGCAGGTAACTTAATAACAGCAACACCGTCAATGAGACTTGCCTCGACCGTTTGAGGGTGACTGTTATTACGCTGCAAGGTCGTGGTATGTTTGCGGCGACCAGCTTTTGAGGTGACAACATCTACTTGCGTCCCCGCAATCCCTGTCAAAAGCTGCTCAATATCGTTACTTTCTTTATCTTCATCAAGCTTGAAATCACCGACTTGATGTAAATAATCGCCAACCGCAATGCCCTTTTTATCTGCAGGCGATGCATCAATAACCTCTGTAATCACCCAATAGCCATCTGTAGGCTGATAATTGACTTTGATACCCACATCACCCACATCACCTTCGGTAAAGGCACGCAGATTTTCATAAGCCTCAGCATCTAAAAATTCAGCATGACTATCTAGCTTAGTCAACATACCACTCAACGCATTATTGAACAGCTCTTCATCATTGACCGCATCTACATATTCACGGCGTACCAAATCCACTACCGCAACAAACGTCTTGAGCGTTTCTGGAGAAATGGCATTCAATGATACTTGCGCAACCTCAGGTGGAATACTGACATCAATCTCGTTCGCATCATCGGTCAAGGCACTCTCATCTGCGACACTGTCTATCGAGTCGTCAACTTGGTCGGCCGACTCAAGCATATCAGCGACATCTGATAAATTATTAGCGTCATCTTCTGTGGCTATCTCATCGTTATTTAAGCTAATCAGTTGTAGACTGGCGGTGGGATTATTGATGGTCGCATTAGCTGGTGACCTCGCTGCTTGTGCGTACATACTAGCAGTGCTGAGCCCAAGCAGACCTATCATCAATGCAGGTTTAAAAATAGTCGGCGCAGTGAATACCTTCATTGCTTGTTTGCCCAATCGCTTCGTCACTGGTAAGCGCATAAAATAAATAGAACGCATAAGAGAACTCGTTTAATAATAGAATTATTTTTATAGATATATAGATGAATATTTATCTCATAAGATAGCATCAAGAGCCAGTCTAAGACTAGGAGAGTATTGCAAGTAACATTCACGATAACTGATATGATTTCATCAAATGATGAGTAGCGGTGTCAAGTTTGTTTAGCAGGCGAAATATCATGCTTACCCTTATTTTTCTCACTATCCAAACATTTAAAGATAATAAAGTCAGCCAAATATCTCTTAAAAAACAGATCAAAAAAAGGAGAGACAATAAATATCTCTCCTCTTTCTATTACTTCTAACAACGCTAGTAAGTTGTCAATATAATAGTATTAAATGCCTGACTTACAACGCTGGAACCAGTAAGCTTTCGCCCGTCATTTCAGCAGGCTGCTCAATATCCATCAGCGCCAAAATAGTCGGTGCGACATCGCTCAACTTACCACGACTACGTACTTGTAGCTTTTTCTCACCCACATAAATGAGTGGCACATGTTCAGTGGTATGTTGAGTATGTACTTGACCGCTTTCGTAATCTTGCATCTGCTCACAGTTGCCATGATCTGCTGTGATAAGCATATCACCGCCAGCAGCGCGTACCGCTGACTCAATACGGCCAACACAGACATCTAGCGCCTCTACTGCTTTTACAGCCGCATCAAAAATCCCTGTATGCCCGACCATATCACCATTGGCATAATTGACAATTAACACGTCATATTTGCCTGATTCGATGGCAGCCACTAATTTATCAGTCACTTCAGGCGCACTCATCTCTGGTTTCAGATCATAAGTCGCCACATCTGGAGAGGGTACGAGAATACGTGTTTCACCCTCATACTCTTCTTCACGACCACCGCTAAAGAAAAACGTCACATGTGCGTATTTTTCAGTTTCAGCGATACGCAGCTGAGTTTTACCATTGTCTTGCAAATACTCGCCAAGCGTATTGGTCAACGACGTAGGATAATAAGCAACGCTAGTTTTTGGATTGTCTGCTAAAACATCAGAATATTTGGTCAACATCACAAATGCCGCAAGTTTTGGCTGCTTATTACGGGCAAACCCTGAAAACTCATGATCTGGCAAGACAAAAGCTTGCGCCAGCTCACGGGCACGGTCAGCACGGAAGTTCATAAAGATAAGCGCGTCATTGTCATCAACGGTATATGGCACCTCATCACGGCCAATGACTACGGTCGGGTTAATAAACTCATCGGTCTCGCGTGCCTTATAAGCAGCTTGTACTGCGCCATCTGCACGCGTAGACAGACGATCGGCTTTACCTTCAGTGATAAGCTCATAGGCTTTTTGCACACGATCCCAGCGATTGTCACGATCCATCGCATAATAGCGCCCAATGATACTGGCAATCTGTACGCGGCCGCCTTCATAATGAGCATTAAGCTTATTGATATGATCCCGCAGACGATTAATATACTTATCCGCCGATTTAGGTGGGGTGTCGCGTCCGTCTAAAAAACAATGAACAAAGACATTTTTGGCGCCGTGCACTAACGCCGAGTGGCACATTGCTTCGATGTGATCTTGATGCGAATGTACACCACCATCTGACAGCAAACCCATGATATGGACGTTACCACCCAACTCGTTCGCGGCTTTAACCGCCTTGACTAAGGCTTCGTTTTTATAAAACTCACGATTGGCTACTTCACTTGAGATACGAGTCGAATCTTGATACAGAACGCGACCCGCACCTAAGTTCATGTGCCCAACTTCTGAATTGCCAAACTGCCCATCTGGCAAACCAACATCTTCTCCAGAAGCAGATATCAATCCATGCGGATATTGCTGATAAATCCTATCCAAATTTGGCATATTGGCGGCAGCAATCGCATTATCCTTATCGTCTTCACGATGCCCAAAACCATCTAATATCATTAAGACATGCGGCACTTTCTTATTTTGATCGCCATCCTGCTTACTATTGAGCTGAGCCTGATTATCATCGATAAATGCTGATTGTTGCTGGGTATTGGTCATGGATTACCGCTCCTCAAGTGAATGAACGCCTATAATGCTATATTAGGATGTTTAAAGCCCTCTATATTAACACACATCTTAAAATAGCTGAAAAATCGTCATTTTACGCCCACTCTTAAGCGTTAAAGCATACTTATTTAAAGCACATTTATACAGTAGAAAAGGCAGTTAAAACTTAATAGCAATAATACCAATCTCTAAATCTACGTATCAATCTGTAAATCATACTTGCAATCATTCAAACCATTCGTTAAGATAATTATATTCTGAAGTGTTGGCTAGTAGATGTTTATTCCCTGAGCCGATAATGCTTTACCAGGATGTGGTACCTATTGCTTCATTGTGTATGCCTGCACCGCTTGCGGTGTATCAGGAAACCTGCAGAGGCAGTGACGCATCCGCCCTGAACTTCACGGTTCATGGGTCACCATCTTACAGCGGCACTTCGGTTGTTCTATTCGGTTAATTATTATTTTATTTATATTCGGTAGGTTTACTTATCAACTCATAAAGACTTAGTAATAACCATTAAAAAGCCCCTTTTATCATTGATGAAAGGGGCTTTTCTTATGCTTGCCTATTAATTTAACTATTCATCATTAGCAGATTTGGTGATTTTTTTCACATCCTTGGGAATGGTTTTTGCTGTCCCATCAATCGTTGTATGCTGTTTAAACCCATCACCAAACGGGTTTTGTTGTTGACCAAATGGGTTCTGATTATTCATACCACCTGCGCCGCCGAATGGGTTTTGACCGCCCATGCCACCAAACGGATTTTGTCCGCCGCCCATCTGTCCACCCATTTGCTTGGCCATCATTTCCATCATTTTTTGCTGATTATTCATGACATAATTATTAGCAAAGTCTTTGAGCTTCTTTTGCACGGGTGGCAATATCACCAATAATGCGAGCAAATCGCTCAGCACACCTGGAATGAGTAGCAAAATACCAGCCGCTGCCATGGCCACACTTTTCATCATGGTTGATTCTTGCGGACGCATCGATGGGTTCGTCATGCCACCTGCTTTCATCTGCTGTGCCATTGGATTGAGGGCAGCCATCCCTTTACGCAAGAGGGAGATACCGATGACTGCAGCGATAATAAACCACATAAATACCCACCAACCACTCATAAACTGACCAAGCAAATACCAAAGTAGCATTTCGATAATAAACCAAACAATGGCAATACCAACTATCTGACCCATAAAGTGTCGTCCTATAAAATAAAAACCAATAAATTGAGCGCCATGCAAATTAAGATGGCTAACATATGATGTATATGGGGATTGATTGCTATACTATCAAACTTAAGGCTGATTTTTAAGCCATATAGTCAGTTCAATATGATTTGAATACAAGTCAGGTAAGTAGAAATTCTACGAGTAGGAGGCTGAACGAGCCTGATACTGTATCCGATTTATATAGGATTGAATATAAAATAAAATATAAGCAAGATGGAATATTATGGCAATTATTATTGGAATTGATCCTGGTTCGCGCATGACTGGTTATGGCATCGTGCAGCAAACAGGCGACAAACTCACCTATATCGATGCAGGTACCATACGTACAGACACCAAAGAGATGCCTGAACGTCTAAAGCGAATTTTTAATGGCTTGACCCGTATTACCCAGCATCATTTGAAATATGCTGATGAGCCTATCTATACGGCTATTGAGCAAGTGTTTATGGCTGAAAATCCAGACTCAGCGTTGAAACTTGGGCAAGCGCGAGGTGCTGCTATTGCCGCCATGGTTGCTCTAGATTTAGAAGTATCGGAATATACCGCACGCCAGATTAAGCAAGCCGTTTGCGGTTATGGTGCAGCGGCAAAAGAGCAAGTGCAAGAGATGGTCTGCCGCATACTATCTTTGGATGTCGTGCCACAGCAAGATGCCGCCGATGGTCTTGCCTGCGCCATCTGTCATGCGCATTCAAGCCATTCCATGAATAAATTAATATTAAACAGCGCCATGCGTGGGCGCGGTGCGTCTAAGAAAAAAGGTCGCTGGCGTTTGACAGAAGAAGATCTAGGGAACTTGCGTTAAGAACACTTATAAAACAAGCATAAAAAAACACGCGTTCGAATGCCGCGTGTTTTTCAAACCGTCTAAGTTATTTATACTATAGTTTTACTGTAAAATCGCTTTACTATAAAAATGCAACGACTTAAATCGACTACTCTGCGACGGCACTTTCAATCACTGCATCCAACACATAAGCATATTCTTCACCTTCTGTACTATTGCTATCGTCACTGTCTAATGGGTAACGCTGCAGACGTAATACTTCATCATGCATGCCATCATGCTGATAACCATCGATTTCACCCGTAAAGACTGCCCACTTGCCTTCGCTCGTTTTAATACCTTGGTCATCATAGGTAATGGGTTTCACTTGTAGACACATCTCTGAGCCATTATCAGCGCAAGGTATCATTTTCGAGCTTACTGCCCAGAATACGGTCTCACCTTTACTATTATACTTGGCTTGTGAGGTAAGCCTGCCTTCCCAAATCAACGTTGCTCCGACACTGGTCACTTGGGTTAATATTGGCTTATCACTCTTGAGACTATCATCCTGAGAGTTGTTGTCTTTAGCGTCGCCATCTTTGGCACTGTTAGCTTTCATTAATGTTAACTGGCTTTCACCTTGCATCAGCTGACTCAAACTATTTTCAGCCTTATCAAGCTCACCACAAGACATTTTCGTACTCATACCCTCTTCAACAGTCAAAGTATGACCTTGCAATTGGTAGCCGGCGCTCATGGTATTACAACCAACGCTATAACTTAACGTATTCTCACCTTGGTATTGATTAAAAGACAAACGCACTTGGTCTTTAATATCCGTCAGCATATTTAATGGCTGTGCGCCTTTGTCTATTACAGACAGCAATGTCCAACGATAACGTGAAAGATTGGCAATCATTTTGTCTTCAGCGCTCATCTTATCCATCTGAATATCATCCGTTACTGCATCAGCATTCATATCTATGCCATCATCATTTATTGCATCAGCGCTTGTCTGATTGCCTACTTGTACGTCACTTTCATTGGGTAAAGAAGCATCTTGGCAAGCACTTAATGCCAAGCTTAGTGCCAACAAACTTGGTATTAAAGTGAATCGAATTGGCCATTTTTTAACAGATGAGGTCATAGCAATCATACCTTGTGGTTATCCCTTTTTTAAGTCAAAGTATTTAAAAAATCAGGTTAAATATTTAACAATAAGGGGCTGATGATATCCACTTTATTAAAGCGTCACAATTCACCACTATAGCGCCGTTGATTACCATGGTTGTAACAAAGTGTTTATTTTTATGGATTCATGGTAACTGCTATTTTAATATTTACAAGTACCATAAAAAATCAATGGTCTCAGACAATTGAAAATTTCATCAATTATTCAAGACCATCGATGATGTCGCATTTTTAATTTTTCGCGCTAGGATTACTCGTTTGTATGAGCAATTTTGGCTTTTGCCATATTTTTAATACTGAAACGCTCATTCATCATTTGATAAAAACGCGCAAGATTTTCGCCCTGCTCGTTCGGATTTACGTTAAGGACTTTACCAAAATCTAAACCGAGATATAGGACGATATCAGCAAAGCTTAATTGTTCACTGACCAAATACTCACGACCTTCTAAAATATTTTCGAAATAAGCAAGGGCTTTAACAGCTCGTGCAACAGATGGCGCGACAAACTCTGGGACTTGCTCAACGCGTTGGGCTTTGGACGGATGACTGTGCTGAAAAGCCAGCATAAAGTTATATAATACCTCAAACTCAGCAATGCGGCGCATAGCGCATACTTGCGCACGTTGTATCACATCATTACCCATCACCGAACGCTCACCATAGACACGGTCGAGATACTCACATACAGCCTGCGAATCATTGAGCACTGTGCCATCACCTAGTGTTAGAACTGGCACGGTCTGCATTGGATTTATTTTGGTGAACTCGTCTGACATTTGCTCATTGGCCGCAAAATCAATGTCAATCACGTCTACATCATCCATATCATCGACATCGATGCCTTTTGATGCTAACAAAATAAGAGCTTTACGTGGATTGGGCGCAGTACGGGTGACGTATAGTTTTTTCATGGCAAATTCCTTGTAAGATTAGACAAAAGCGACTCAACGCTATCTGGTTTTATTATGGTTATTACGCTGTTGATGATAGATGATAAAGACTGGCCATCCTTTATACAACAGTTATATCCTACTCTGCTCATCATAGCAAAGCCTTATTAGGCTTGCTTTTTTGATCAGAGACTAAACAACAAAAAGCCCCACAACGTTACGTCATGAGGCTTCATTTCATTCATCCAATCATACTACTTATTTATTGGGTGCAGGCGTGGTACGTAAATAAGGCTTAATTTCTGTATAACCTTTAGGGTATTTAGCCGCGATATCTTCGTTTTTGACACTTGGTGGAATGATGACGTCATCACCGTCTTTCCAGTCAACTGGCGTCGCAATATTATATTCATCAGACAGTTGCAGAGCATCAATGACACGGATAATCTCATCAAAATTACGACCACAGCTCGCAGGATAAGTCAGCGTTAAGCGGATTTTTTTATTTGGATCAATAATGAAGACACTGCGTACCGTATGCGTGCTATCTGCATTTGGATGCATCATGTCATATAGCTCAGCGACTTCTTTATTCGGATCAGCAATGATTGGAAAATTTAGCTCAGTACCTTGAGTCTCACCAATGTCTTTTGCCCACGCATGATGGTCATCGATACCATCAACAGAGATGCAGATTGGCTTAACACCACGCTTTTGAAATTCACCATTCAGTGCCGCAGCACGACCAAGCTCAGTAGTACATACTGGCGTGAAATCAGCTGGATGAGAGAAAAAAACGACCCAATTATCGCCTGCCCACTCGTGGAAATTGATATTACCCTCTGTGGTTGCAGCGTCAAAATTCGGTGCGGTATCGCCTAAACGTAAATGTGCCATGCTTAATTCCTTAGCTATGTTAGTGATGAGCACTAATATCCAAAGATATTCGCGTGCTCTATTATTATCAACGTACTTTTTATTATCAACGTGCCCTGTCAGATATTACACAATAACTCAAAGCACGTCAGTAAAAATCCTATTTTATCTTAGCAAACTGGTTATGACTGTCTTGTGAAGGATTGTAATACGGTTATTCTGTTTATTACTAGGTAACTTAGCATACACTTAGCGAATGAATCAAACCACCATTCCAGAATCCCACAAACAAAAATCACCGAATTTACCTTTTTTACTGGTACCACCTGCTGCACGCCCAGCATCTGTTAATGTAAGCTGTCCTTCTTGCTCTTGTAAATATCCCGCTGCAAGCAACTTATCATTTAACTCTTGGGTCTTAAAACCCAGCTCTTTGGCAAGCTTCGCAGTCGTTAATTTAGAGTAATTAGGCGTTGCCGCTTCTGTAGTAGTAGGTGCGACCGTTGTATTAGCATTATTGCTGGGCATTGTATGACTGGCAGTAGCAGTATTATCAGTCCTACCATCAGATTCAGTCACTTTTTCAAGCGACATGCGCACTTCATCGCTGATACGAATAATGCGCTGTGCCTCCTCATAAGTATCGGCATATAGTTTGGCATCTTCATTACGATAAATCAGCACGCCCATTTCATTATTATTGACTTGGCTAAATTCATAAAGGTTCAAACTGGTAATAATGCATTCGTTTTCATTCAGATAACACTTAGCATGCAAATTTTTACAAAAACTGGTACGAATAAAAGTCAGATTTTTGAGCCAGTTTATTTCTTCTGGGTGCAAATCATTCTTGCCATAAACGATTCTAATATCAATTTTGAGACGATTACGATCTTCTAGCAACTCTTTAATACGCTCATTCAGCTTTAAATAGGGACTGATGATAATCAACCTATCAGACGCATTTTTAATCAATTCTTCTAAATGGTAAGTCGTGCCACTGCTGTTTAAAAATTTTGCCATTATTATTTCCTCAAATCTTACGATCAATCACTTTATAATCATGCACAAAAAAGCCCATCCCTAGCGTACTAGAAATGGGCAAGCTTGCAAACCACTATTGTTCAGTAGTTTTTCAAATAAGCACTAATGCCGTTAATAGTGATAAATTAAGCTGGCTTATAGCTGTCACGCAAGCTGACGATTTGGTTAAAGACTGGTTTGTCAGTGCTATGGTCTTCGCTATCAGAGATAAAGTAACCTTCACGCTCGAACTGGAAGCGTGTGCCAGCGTCCGCATTCACCAATGACGGTTCAACCACGGCATTGAGTTCAGTCAACGAGTTAGGATTTAATGCTTGATGGACGTCAGCGACGCCACTTGGGTCTTCGACACTAAATAACTGCTCATACATGCGCACCGTTGCTGGGATGCCTTGGCTAGCTGATACCCAATGAATCACGCCTTTAACCTTACGACCTTCAGGATTTTGACCCAAAGTCGCCGGATCAATCGTCGCTTTTAGTTCGACCACATTGCCCGCTTCATCCGTAATGTGCTCAGTCACTGCCAATACATAGGTATTACGCAAGCGGATTTCTGGCTTTTCTGGCGATAGACGCTTATACCCTGCTGGCGGCTCAATCTCGTAATCGCCTTGATCGATATAGATGGTCTCAGTGAAAGGAATTTCACGCTCGCCCATATCGACATTAGGATGATTTGGCTGCGTGAGCCATAAAGTCTGTGCATCATCGTCCCAACGCGCATTAACGCTATCAGCCTTTTGCGACTCCCAACTGCTGACCGCTTCAGCAAAGTTGGTAATGGTCACTTTTAATGGCTTAAGTACCGCCATACCACGACCTGTGGTCGTCTCTAATGATTGACGAATGCTAAATTCTAATAAGCGAAAGTCAACGACGCTGTCTACTTTGGTTACACCAACACGCTCACAAAAATCACGTAATCCCTCTGGTGTATAACCACGGCGACGCATGCCAGCGATCGTCGGCATACGCGGATCATCCCAACCACTAACGATATTTTCGTCAACCAACTGTTTAAGCTTACGCTTGCTGGTCAAGGTATGATCGACATTTAAGCGGCTAAATTCATACTGGTGCGGTGGTACATCAAAGCCAATTTTGTCAATGACCCAATCATAAAATGGACGATGATCTTCAAACTCCAGCGTACACAATGAATGGGTAATGCCTTCGAGTGCATCAGAGAGCGGATGGGCAAAATCGTACATCGGATAGATGCACCATTTATCGCCTGTTTGATGATGCGCTTGATGCATGACGCGGTAAATGACAGGGTCACGCATATTCATGTTTGGGCTTGCCATATCAATCTTGGCGCGCAACACCGCTTTTCCTTCCGCAAACTTGCCTTCTTTCATGTCATTAAAGAGGGTCAAGTTTTCTTCAACACTGGCAGAACGATGTGGTGATGCTGTGCCTGCCTCATTGAATGAGCCACGGTTTTCTTTAATTTGTTCAGGCGACTGTAAGTCTACATAGGCATCGCCCTGCTCAATCAACTGCACAGCCCATGCATACAACTGGTCAAAGTAACCTGACGCATGATGCGCCTCTCCTGCCCACTCAAATCCAAGCCATTTCACATCGTTCTCGATGTTGTCGATGAAGTCTTGCTTTTCTGCGGTTGGATTGGTGTCATCAAAACGTAGGTTACAAACACCACCAAACTCTTCGGCCACGCCAAAGTTTAGGCAGATAGATTTTACGTGCCCCAAGTGCAAGTAGCCGTTTGGCTCTGGCGGAAAACGCGTCACGATTTGTGGGTATTTTTGCGCCTTGACATCGTCACGAATGATATTGCGAATAAAATCGTTTTTTTGTTCGTCTTTTTGTGCATTGTTGCTTGAGTGCTCACTCATCGGGCATTGCTCCTAACGCAAATTGTCAGTTCATGCTACGTGCCATCACGCAGCATGGAAAATTCAAACCAAATCATTAAAAACAAGTTATTAAAAATGATAATAAAAAGCTAAAGTTGCGTTATTCTATCAGCTTTTGCGAACGCATTAACAGCCTGATACATGACACGAGATAAAAAAGCCGTTAGACTAGCCCTAACTTTTTAACCACCAACTTTTTAGCCACCACTTAACAGCGTCATTTTAGGCGCTGCAATCAAAGAGGAATATCACATGGTAGACATGCCACCAGTAGTAGAACTAGACACCAATATGGGTGCGATCGTTATCGAACTCAATGAAGAAAAAGCACCAAAAACCGTTGAAAACTTTTTAAACTATGTAAAATCTGGTCATTATGACGGTACGATTTTCCATCGCATCATTGACGGCTTTATGATTCAAGGCGGTGGAATGGACGCTGAAATGAATGAAAAAGCGACCAATGCTCCAGTTGAAAACGAAGCAGACAACGGTCTAAAAAACGACGCTGGTACGATTGCAATGGCACGTACGCAAGATCCGCATTCAGCAACCAGCCAGTTTTTCGTTAACGTAAAAGACAACGATTTCCTAAACCATTCTGGCAGAAACATGCAAGGTTGGGGCTACACCGTATTTGGTAAAGTAACAAGCGGTATGGACGTGATTGAAAAAATGCGCGGCGTACCTACTGGTCGTTTCGGCATGCATGCTGATGTGCCAAAAGAGCCAGTAGTTATCAAATCAGCGACTATTATTACTAAATAACTGTCTCTCAGTAATCATTCTTCAATAGTTATTACTCAGTAGCGATGAGTCAGTAAAAGCTTACGAATCGTTACTGTTTAAAATTACGAGGATAAGGATAAATGCAAAGTTTTGACCACCTAATTACCACCAGCCCTCATGAAGTGCGGCAAGTATTGATTAGCGATTTGCATTTATCGCCTGAAGAGCCTGCCTTAGTGCAGGCTTTTTTGGCGCTGCTTGATGATTGCCTGGCTCTGCCTGCGCTCAAACGCTTGTTTATTTTAGGTGATTGGTTTGAAGTTTGGCTCGGTGATGATTTTTATTTGTCTTTATCCGAAGAAGAACGACAAAGTCATTGGCTCACTCCGCTTATCGTTAAATTAAAAAAACTACGGGTAGCTGGTTGCGAGATTTTGGTCATGCATGGTAATCGTGATTTTTTGTTAGGTCAGCCATTCTGCAATCTATTTGGTGGCGAGCTTATTTATGAGCCGTATACTTTAACTGTCGGTCAGCAAAGCTATCGCTTAGAGCACGGTGATGCCTTGTGTACTGATGATAAAAAGTACCAGTTTTTTCGCAAAATCATGCGTAATCGTTTGACTCAGTGGTATTTGCTCAATCAATCGTTAGAAAAACGCTTAACCATTGCCGATAAAATGCGCCAAAAAAGCCAGCAGAATAATGCCAATAAAGCGGCGTATATCATGGATGTCAATGAAGATGCTGTGATACAAGCAGTGGCTGGTAGTGATGCTATACTACATGGTCATACCCATCGTCCAGCTATTCATCACGCGACTCATGATAAAAAACGCTACGTGCTCGGCGACTGGAGATTATTAGATAAAGATATTCGCCAGCCAAAAGTAAGTGCGGTGATTGGCGCAGTCACAGGCGACGAGCACTCAAATGACAGTTTTAATAGTAATGCTGCTGAATTTAGATTGATTGAATTTAAATCGCTCATTTAATGTCATTTTTTTTGAGCGCCTCTGAACAATAAAAAAGGTCTGTTGAATTATCAACAGACCTTTTTTATATAAATGACACTGCATGATTGACGCGCATCTAAGTGTCAAACTATTGATCGCTCAACTCTTACTTTACGGTATTAATTTAAAGAAATGCTGACGATAATGCTTTAATTCACGAATAGAATCACGGATGTCATCTAACGCTAGGTGACTGCCACCTTTTTCAAAGTTTCTGAGAATATCAGGACGCCAGCGGAAGCAAAGCTCTTTAATTGACGAGACATCCAGATTGCGATAATGGAAGAATTTTTCTAATTCCGGCATTTGACGCGCCATAAAGCGGCGATCTTGACAGATGGAATTGCCGCACATTGGCGACTTACCACTATCGACCCATTTATTGAGAAACTTAATCGTCTCAGCTTCGGCCTCTGCCAATGTCACGGTACTACGGCGGACACGGTCGACCAATCCTGACTGACCATGCTGCTTGGTATTCCAATCATCCATTTTATTCAACGTTTGATCCGATACTTTTATAGCGAACACTGGCCCTTCGGCAAGGACATTCAAATCTTCATCAGTGACAACGGTAGCAATCTCGATAATCTCGTCATTCAAGGTATCCAGTCCGGTCATTTCTAGGTCAATCCATACCAGCCCTTTTTTGCCTTGGTTTCTGATTTTAATCTTGTTGGGGTGGTCACCGGTACTCATAAAATATCCTATGGTCAATAAAGTTTAGAACAACTTTGGAGCAATATTAATTAAATAAATCGCCTGTCAATGTTCATCGCTAAGTAGCAAAACGTTGCATCTACTGATTTATAACCCTTAAAACGTTACAAAATCTCTGTCTGCAGCAGGCGCTTTAGGCTGTATGTTATCAAACTTTCACGCTACACTTAGCAATATTTTTTTAATAGGTTCAAAACCCATGGCATTAATTCGGCAACGCAAACTGACTAAGCAACAGATTCGTCGCATCGACAAACAACAGCTGGCAAGTCAAGACAGCATCGATGACAGTTTGATGGATGGCGTGGTCATGGCGCATTATGGCAAGCAGTTGGAAGTACAAGTGACCAGCTTGCCTGCGGTGATACCTGTGCAGCCGGAGATTGCACCCGATGATCCTGAACCGTTTTGGCAAGAGCTGGCATTAGGCGATATTTGGCGTTGTCATGTGCGTACCAATTTACCGATGCTAGCCGCTGGTGACCAAGTACGCTGGAGTGCTGACCCTAATACTGGCTTTGGACGTATTGAATCGGTCAAGCCGCGTACCTCTCTGGTCTCGCGTCCTGATCGTTATCATAAACTTAAACCTGTCGCCGCCAATGTCGATATTTTAGCCATTGTCTTCGCGCCGCTACCTGCTGCCGCGCCAACCCTCATCGATCGTTATTTGGTCGTCTGTCATCATGCTGGCGTAAAGCCGCTGTTGGTGCTTAATAAAGCCGATTTATTGGCAGAAGAAAACGGCGTCGATACCAAAGAATTACTGGCACAATATGCTTCTCTCGGTTATGAGAGCGTTCTCACCTCAGTCGACTGCCCTGAAAACGTCGCGGATAGCGATGAGCAAGAAGGGCTGAATGAATTAAAACGTTATATCGATAAAAAACTGGTTATTTTTGCGGGGCAATCTGGTGTCGGTAAAAGCAGTTTAATCAATGCACTACTACCTGAATCGGCACAAAGCGTCAATATCATCTCTGATAACTCAAAACTTGGTCAACACACCACCACCACCAGTCGCTTATTACCATTTAATCCAGCTGACTTGACCCAAGGCGGTATCGTCGATACCCCAGGTATCCGCGAGTACGGCATTTGGCATCTCACACCCGATGATATCATTTCAGGATTTGTAGAGCTTGCACCGTTATCTGGCAACTGTCAGTTCCGTGATTGTCGTCATACTCACAACAGCAAAGGCTGCGCACTATGGCAAGCGGTTGCTGACGGCGTGGTATTGCAGCGCCGTGTGGAAAACCTCGTTACCCTAAGAGAAGAGGCAGATACTAAGCCCTATTAATACGGGCAGTATTAATATTGGCAGTATTAGTATCCGCCTTATTAATCGTAATCGCTGCCTTATGGGTCGTTAATCGCTTGGTTGACCATCGCCCGTTTACTATGGATGGTCTAATCGGTATAATAGCGCCTTGTTCAGTATCGTTAGGCTGTCTTCTCAGCTTAACCGAACACTTATTTTTTTGGAGGTATGGTTTGGATCGTGCGCTGGAATTTGTGGGCAACCACCCGTTTTTATTTGGTATATTAGCCGTACTTGCCGTGCTATTTTTTACGATTGAAAACAAACGTAGTGGCAGAAAAATATCGCCCAATACCTTAGGTATGATGGTTAACTCGCAAAACGCGCAGCTAATCGATATTCGTGCCAAAAAGAAGTTTGAGACTGGTTACATCCAAGGCAGCCGTAACATACCGTTCACCGAGCTTAAAGACCGCTTAGAAGAAATCCGTGCAATTGAGCAGCCAGTGATTATCATTTGTGATATGGGTGTGCAAGCAGGCGCGGCGATTCAGATGATCGGCAAGGACAGTGTCTATCGCTTAGAAGGTGGTATCGGCGGCTGGCAAGCAGCGGGCATGCCATTGGTTGGGTTAAAAGATGCAAAGCCTAAAAATAAAGGCAAAGCCAAACCAAGTCTACATAAGTAGTCCGCTATACTGCTGTTTAAAAATATTTAGCCCGTATCAATTGACATATGATTGAGGGGCGTTGAATATTCACAAATAAAAAAGACACCTTATCGATAGGTGTTTTTTTGTTTGTGGCATTTGTGCTACTGTCAGCGCTTTTATACTCAAACATCTTGAATTTGCTCTGCTCATCCCCACTTTAATAACGAGCATTACTGAATCTATCTTCAATTTACTTGCTGGTAACGGATTATAAGAATTTTTATCAAATAATTATTTATAATACTTTTTATAATAAAACGATTACCTTCTAAACTTATAAATAAGGATTTACCATGACTGTCGCTGTTAAAGTTTATACGACGCCTATCTGCCCATATTGCTCAAACGCCAAACAACTCTTAAAAACTAAAGGCGTTGACTACGAAGAAATTGGCATGCACGATATGAGCCGCGAAGAGCGTCAAGAATTAATGAAAAAAACCAATAACTATCGCACTGTGCCACAAATTTTCGTCGGCGAGACCTTTGTCGGTGGTTTTGATGAGCTCAATCAAATGAACCAACAAGGCAAACTTGACGAGCTATTAGCAGGTTAATCTGCTACTTTTCGTTGCTGTCTGTCTTTGCCTGTGCAATGATAGACAGCGGCAAAGATAAAAGAGAGTAATAAAAACATCCAGATTTTGTCTCGATTTATATTACAATGAACTTTTATTAAAATGACAGTTTGTCCAACTATTTGATTAACTTTTAGAGGATTTATCATGGCTGAAGAACAAGCACAACCACAATTAGCACTAGAGCGTATCTACGTAAAAGACATGTCACTTGAAGTCCCAGGCGCTAGTGTGTTCACCAAAGAGTGGAACCCAGAGCTTGATATCAATTTGTCTAGCAACGCTGAAAAACTGGATGACGATCATTATCAAGTCATCTTAACGGTGAGCGTTACAGCAAAAAATGCGGAAGAAGCGGCATTTATCGCTGAAGTGCATCAAGCAGGTATTTTCTTATTGAAAGACATCCCAGAAGACCAAATCGGTCAAATCTTAGGTGCATACTGCCCGAACGTTTTGTTCCCGTATGCTCGTGAAGTCATCAGCGACATCGTAACGCGTGGTAGCTTCCCGCAGTTATTGCTAGCCCCTGTGAACTTTGATCAAGCTTACGCACAAAGCCAGCAACAAGCACAAGTTGATGCTGAAGGTAATGCATAAGTTTTAAGCAAAAATGTGCTAGCTTTATTCGCAGTATAGTTTGATAAAAAAGCCGCTTACTCATTACGAGTGAACGGTTTTTTTGTGAATGCTATTTAAGCGCTTACTCAAAAAAATCGTTGAGCAATGAGAGTTCTGCTTAGTAATATTGTAAGACAGATAGTTAAAACCGTCAGACATAAAAAAACCCTGCTAATAAACAGGGTCTTCAATCACGTCATCAATTATTTAAAATCGATGATTAGCCTTTTAACGCTGACAAGATTTGTTGTTTAACATCATCGATGCCTTGCGTGCCATCAAACTTATCATAATTAGGGGCATCGGCACCTTCTTTGGCCTTATCTTGATAAAAACCAACAAGCGCTGATGTTTGCTCATGATAAGTCGCTAGACGATCACGAATGGTAGATTCTTTATCATCTTCACGCTGGATTAGCGCTTCACCTGTCACATCGTCGATACCCTCAACCTTGGGTGGATTGTGATCAACGTGATAAACGCGACCTGAACCAGGATGTTGGCGACGACCAGATAAGCGCTTGACAATCTCGTCATCCGGCACGCTGATTTCGATTACATGATCGATAGCAACGTCAGCATCTGCAAGTGCTTGAGCCTGTGGAATCGTACGCGGAAAACCATCCAAAATACAACCATTGGCACAATCAGGCTTAGCGATACGTTCTTTCACTAGGTTAATAATGAGGTCATCAGAAACCAAACCACCAGCATTCATGATGTCTTTGGCTTTTTTGCCAAGCTCGCTGCCTTCTTTGATTGCTGCACGCAGCATATCGCCAGTTGAGATCTGCGGGATATCATATTCTTTAGAAATAAACTGGGCTTGGGTACCTTTACCGGCGCCTGGTGGACCTAGCAAAATAATACGCATCATTACACGATTCTCCTTAATAGATAGGATTTTGGGACTAATAAAACTCAGGGATTGGTTGTTTGCCAAGCTACCTTACCTTGTGGCTTGGCAAAGCTCAAGTATTTTCATTATTTGCAGTGATAAGTTGTCATGACTTATCTGTTCATATAATGCTGTTGCGCGCTGCTGTATCGGACAACAGCGCTTACGTCAGAGGTGCTGACAACAACAGATATAAATACTATGGAATTTGTTGATTGATTTCAACATTGACCTGATTTTGTTCCGCACCAATCACCACAGGATTACCTGACAAATCCCCTGACTCTGCACTGGCAGTACCACTATGGCTGATACGAGCGATGACAGCCAACTGAACTTTATCCGCTCTCGCCGATTTCAAAGTACGTTCAGGCATCATGGCATCCAAATCGCTTAGGCTAATGCTGGCTTCACCTTGCTTGATAACACTGATAGGCAAACGTTTGGCAGCAAATGGTGGTCCACCATTGACATCACGTATGGCGACAAACAACACATCGTCGGCTTTAACTAACGGCAGCAGGCTAGCATTAATCGTAACAGTCACTTCAACACCTTCAGAGGCTTGCTGTTGCTGAGCGGTGACATTAGCACTTAGCTCATCTAGACTCGCCAATGCTTTGGTATGATCACCAGGTTTAGCCGCAATACTTTCACGTAGACGCTTAATCCAGCCTTGTGCTTGATCGAAATTACTACTCCGTGCCTCACCCATTGCCATGAGCATTTGCGCGCCCTCATGCTCTGGATTTTTAGCCAACACGTCTTGTAGCACTCGGCGACTATTAGCGTCTAATTGGCCTTTATTGGCAAAGAAGCTAATCTGTGCATAGGTGGTTGCAATCTCTTCATTGTCTGGTGACAAACGATAAGCACGCGACAAGGCTTCAATTGCGGAGTCAGTGGCTTCTAATGATAAGAATAATTCTGATAAACGCATCCAGCGATCTGGATCATCAGCATGACGATAGACATTGGTTTGCATGGCACTAATCAGCTGTTGACCATCTTCAATCGCCCAAGCAGGCGGCTGATCAATCTTACCCGTTAATAAGTCATCAGCCACTTGACCCACTTTGTCTTCAGCTGCCCAAAGCTCGAACACAGGCGTACGATCGCCGACCATCAAATACGCCATCGCTGCCAAGACAGGCACCCAGACAGTAATAATCAATCGGCTTTTGATGCCAGGCGCGACCATCGGTGTGACTTCACGCTGAGCATCCAATAACTGGCGTTCAAGCTCCAGTTTTTGGTTCTGGTAATGGCTGTCATCGATAGTGCCATTGTCTTTATCTGTTTTTAGTTCTGCTAGACGCTCACGGAACACAGCAACGTTGATATCCAAAAGCTGATTGTCCATAGGCTTTTCTGGCGAGCGTGATGCTCGCAGCCAAGGCATGATAGTAATAACAGCGAGTATTAGGGCGATGAGTAAGCTTAGAGCAATAAATAAGCCCACAGTAGAGAATATGGTCATTTTTTGTCCTTGAGGCTTGTAATATCATGGTCGTTTTTTTCATCGCTCGAAGCACGTGATAACAGACGATCAATCTCGGCTTTTTCGGCCGCAGATAGAGCAGCAGCCGTACTATTGACCGTTACCCCGCTTTCACCACTAGCGACAAGCTGACGTCGTTTGCTTTGCCAGAACCAGCCTATGAGTAAACTGATGAGTAATAGTGGCGGAAAAAACCACAAAATCCACGTTGATGGACGGACAGGCGGCTTATAAGTGATGAAATCGCCATAACGTTCCTGCATATAAGCACGAATCTCGCCATCACTACGACCATCTTTTATCAAATCATAGGTTTTTTGCTTTAGATCTTGAGCAATGGGCGCATCCGATCCTGCAAGATTTTGGTTTTGACATTTTGGGCAACGCAGCTCTTCGATGAGACCACGATATTGGGCTTCTTGCTGCACAGAATCAAAGTCATAGACCTCAATAGCAGCATAGCTTGCCATACTTATTAGACAAGCTATTAATAAGCTCGAGACTTTTAACGTAACGGCTGTTATTTTTTTGGCTATCATTTACACGCCTCCGCAACCTGAGTCGGATCTGGACTGACGTCATTATTATTGGCTTCATTGAGCACCATCAAGCAAGGCGTAATACGACTTTGCCAGTTGCTTTCATTGATCTCACCAATGATGTGCTGACGAATAATACCATTACCATCGACTACGAAAGTCTCAGGCGCACCCGTCAAACCTAAGTCCAAAGCAAACTGACCAGATAAATCCTGAATGGACATTGAGAACGGATCGCCACCTCGGTTTAAGTAGCCTAGAGCATCACCAATATCATCTTTATAGTTGACCCCGACCAGATTGACACCGCGCTCCTCTAGTTGCATAAGAAAAGGATGCTCAATAATACAAGTTGGGCACCAAGAGCCCCAAATGTTCATCAAAAAGGGCTTATCAGGCAGATTCTCATTGGTCATGATACGACTGGTATCTGATAATAACGGCAGCTCAAAAGCGGGCACTGGGCGCTCAAGTGCCGTATTGGTAACGATATCCGTCGGCTTACCCAAACGCAGATATAGCATGATGATTAAGCCAATGAAAACGATCAGTGGAATCAAAAACCATAGCTTAAGTTGCTTTTTATTCATGGTTTTCGTGCCACCTACCTTATCTTGCTTTGCATTTTTCTCAGGGGATTGGTTTGATGTGCTCATATTAATTATCCCCTGTCTTTAATGCTGACGCATCCAAATCGGCGACGGTGGTAAAGCCTGCTTTATTCGCCGCAATTTGTGCAGGTGTCTTGGTTTTCTTAATACGATAGCGATGATCAAGAATACTCAGTACTGCACCAAAAGCCATAATCAGAGCGCCTAGCCATATCCAGCGGATAAGCGGTTTCACATAAATACGTACTGCCCATTCGTTGCTATCTTCGGCGATAGGTTCGCCCAGTGCCACATAAACATCACGCATGAGGCTAGCATCAATCGCGGCTTCTGTGACTGGCATCATACTAATGATGTAATTACGTTTTTCAGGATACAGAGTGGTCACAGCACGGCCATCTTTGCTGATTTCAACCTCAGCTTGGGTGGCATCAAAATTACTGCCTTTGACTTCACGAAAGCCTTTAACGGTAAAGTCATAGCCTTGGACATGAACACTATCGTTTGGTCCAAGCGCGACATCACGTTCAATACTTAACGTACTGGTAAATGCGACGCCGATGACGGCAATAATGACGCCGATATGAGCGGTCTGTTGACCCCAATAGCTCAGACGTAACTGGCGTAACCCTTTAACAAAATTGGGTGCGTTTTTGGTTTTGTCTTTGAAATCAACCACCATCCATAGCAGTACCCAAAAACTGACCGCCAAGGTAACGCCAATATTAAGCATCGCAGACGGGCTCACAAAATACGTGATAACTGCCGCAAGCACTAAACTACTGGCGGCAATGACCATACCAGCGCCCAATAGCGGACGGCTGTCTTTTTTCCAGCGAATGTTCGAGCCCATACCCATTGCCACTAATATCAGCCACGTTAGCGGTACAAATAGCGCATTAAAGTAAGGAGGGCCGACAGACACCTGACCTAAATTAAAGGAGTCAGCAATAATAGGATAGAGCGTGCCGAGTAGTACGACCAAAGTCGAAATCAAAATAATAACGTTGTTAATGACTAAAAATGACTCGCGTGAGATCAGTTGATATTGACTTTCGACCGTTAAACGCCAACCACGTACCGCAAACATCAACAAGCCACCGCCGATGATCACACCGAGAATAACTAGAATGACCAGACCACGCGTTGGGTCAGCGGCAAACGAATGCACCGAGGTAATAACGCCAGAACGCACGAGAAAGGTGCCCAATAGACTGAGTGCGAAAGCAAAAATCGCCAGCATAATCGTCCATGCTTTAAAGACACCACGTTTTTCTGTGACGGCAAGCGAATGTAGCAGCGCTGTACCAGCCAGCCATGGCATCAATGAAGCGTTCTCTACTGGATCCCAGAACCACCAACCACCCCAGCCAAGCTCATAATAGGCCCACCATGAGCCAAGCGCGATACCAACGGTCAAAAAACCCCAAGCCGCCAATGCCCACGGACGCGACCAGCGTGTCCACACTGCATCTAAACGACCTTCCCACAATGCCGCCATACAAAAGGCAAACGGCACGACCAAACCCACATAGCCCATATACAGCATCGGTGGGTGAATAATCAAACCGAAATCTTGTAGCACAGGATTTAGATCCGCACCATCAACAGGCAAGTTTGGCAATGTACGATCAAATGGCGACGAGGTAAAAATCAGCATCGCTAGCATCATCATCTGCACGCCAGCCAAAATTACCAACACTCGCGCACGCATAGACAGTGGCAAGCCACGGCTAAAGTAAGAGACCAGTGCACACCAAGTAGCCATGATGGTCATCCAAAGCAGCAATGAACCCTCGTGACCACCCCAAGTTGCCGACAGCTTATAATACCAAGGCAACAGCGTATTAGAATGCTGAGTGACATAGACGAGGCTGAAGTCATTGTAATAAAAGCCTGCCATCAGCGCGGCAAATGATGTGATCATGGCAGCAAATTGTGCCCACGCCAGACTTGGTGCCAAACGCTGCCACGCAACGTGGTCACGCATGATACCGACGGTTGGTAATACCACCTGCAAAATCGCCAATATAAAGGCGGCTAGCAAGGCAAAATAACCCAATTCTGTGATTAACATACGGTCTAACCTTGTTTACCTTAATACGGTCATTGTTTATTTTAGGGATTGGTTTTTTAGGATATTCGAAAGTATCCAGTAATCGTTACTACGAGTATTTATACTGCTGGTCTTTATTAGTATTATTTATTATAAAAGCGCCATTAGCCATTGCAGCTGAGGGCGCTTACAGCAAGGTACATTAGCGTCAACTTGTCACGTTTCTGTATCCACTCTGTATGCGATGTGTATAAAGACATAAAAAATGCGTCATTACTGAATCGCAGGAAAAAACACTAAGACCAGATGCAACCAGCCTGCTAAAAACCCTGTCAAACCACCCAACACGATTAACGTCATCTCATCTTCACGAAAAGCGGGACGTAATAAGTTCTGAAACTCATCTGGCGTCAGCGCGCGAATACGGTCACGAAACAGCCCAAATATTTTACTGGCACGGCTTTCATTGAGCTCAGGATCTCGCAATGGCACCATTGTCGCAACAATCGACTTATCAATGATGGTGTTTTTTAGCTGTCCATATTCGCGGCGACCCAAGCCTAGACGCAGTGTCGTACTAATCACTGGCGACTCTAGCACTTTATATAAATGCGACTTCATCAACTCACGCGTTTGCGCAGCACGGTCGCCATACATCATCTCATTCATGATGTTCTCAAGCGTCACCAAATCTTTTACGACAATCTCAGCAAAAACCTCAGAAACTTCCTCTTGGCGTTTCATAAAACCGCCTTGCAAACGATACTGGGCGATATGTGGTAATTGCAGTCTAATAAAGGGAAAGCGACTCTGGACGGCAAAAAATTTCACATAAGGAATAAATCGCGGCTCTACAGGATTAAACACCATCCAAATAGCAATCCAATTGGTAAGAAAGCCCCAAATCGCGGCAAAAAACGGCACTGTCCAATGCTGCGGCACCACCAAAAATATAAACATTTGGATAATACCGAAGACCAAACCAATCAAAGCACTGATATGCCAAATAAAATCGATCTCTTTTTGACCAACCTTCAAAAACATATTGACCATTAAACGACGATCACTTTCCATCGTGTTAACAATCATTTTGCGCATATCAACCAAGTCTTCGACGTTATGGGTCAAGTCAGTCACCAAAGACTGCATGATATTGGGCAGCTCTTGATGCGCTTGAGCGTAGACACGGCGCTTCAACGCATAAGGCAGATTACCCCACAGCGCTGGCGAATGATCCAACATGATTTCATCAATCAATGCTTCAAGGTTTTTGTCCACGGTATCCGTGATAAATACCGCCATCTGCTCAGGTTCCATCGCCTGAAAAAACTCATCAAGCGAGCCCAGCTTTGACAGCGTTTGATCCACGATAACGCCTGATATCTTGCCAGCCTTTCGTGGGACGATACCTTGCCAGCCAATACCCGGCAACCCAAAAAACGGGAAGTTTGGAATACGAATACCCCGAAACTTAATCGGATAGAACAGCATTTTAAGCGCCATCCACACGTGTATCCATGTGACAAATGCTGTCACAGGCGGAATAGTCAGCATGGCAAAAAACTCTGGGTGTTCAGCTATTGTCTGCCACAATGAAGTTGCATCCATGACTTATCTTGCCCCTGACAGGTTAATTGTCGTCGCTAATTAAAAAGGATTAGCAAATTAGAACGCTTAACAAAAAGCCGCTCTGCCCATGATAATTATTATCAAATAAATCGCCTGATTTTAGCATACTTGCCATTCATTAGCACACGTCGAGCCTAGGTAAGTTGTGACTAGGGATGACACGTTTTACTATTACTTTCGATAGTAACAATATGAATATCATCTACAGGCGCTTTAGATAATAACGACCACAAAATAAATGGCGGTGTACTGCGGCGGCTCATTTGTTCTGTTATAATTTGTGATTGTATGACCGCACATCGCTGTATATAGATTGAGGGATTATTATTTCAACTCATATCAGTCCATGTAATTGAAATTCTTATTATTATCCTTTATGCTCGCCGCACTTTGGTGAACGACCCTGCCCTTTTACTCTCTTTTATTGACTCACTGACCGTTTGGGCTCTTACTTTCTATGAATAAACCGCTAACTCCCAATACTGAACAGGTCAATCGTGTTTTCACCAGTCGTATTATTATCCTTGGAATTCTGATATTCATTGGATTGAGCGGCTTGATCGTGCGTTATGGTTACCTGCAAGTCTATGCGCACGATAAGTATACGACGCAAGCAGACAATAACCGTATTAAGCTGATCTCTGCACCGCCCAGCCGCGGCTATATTTATGATCGCAATGGGATCATACTGGCAGACAACCAGCCCGTATTTACGGCCATGTTAAGCCCTGATGAAGTCGAAAATCCAGAGCGTACGCTAAATTTGCTTGCGCCTATTTTTGAGCTAACAGATGAGAATATTACCGATATTTTAGCGCGACTGAGTAAAAGCAAAAACGATCCTGTGACCATCAAAATTGACTTAACCGATGCCCAATTGGCGCAGTTTAGTGAGCGCAAACCCTTTTTTCGCGGTGTGACCATTCAAAGCAAGCTGACACGTTCATACCCTTATGACGAGCTATTTGCACACGTCATCGGCTATGTTGGGCGTATCAATGATAAAGAAACCAAACGCATTGACAAAGATCGCTACGCTGGCACTGACCTTATCGGTAAAATCGGTATCGAAGATTATTACGAGGATATATTGCTAGGGCAACCGGGTTATCAGTCGGTAGAAACCGATGCTCTTGGCAATATTTTGCGTCAATTAGACACTAAACCACCCGTAGCTGGTAATGACATTACGCTGAGCTTAGATTATGGCTTACAACAAGTCGCCCAGCAGCAGCTAGACGGTCGTCGCGGCGCTATCGTGGCAATCGATCCAAAAAATGGCGATGTATTGGCGTTTGTCAGTAATCCAAGCTATGACCCCAACCCTTTTATCTCAGGCATCTCCTTTAAGGATTATGGCAATCTGCGTGAAGATCTGGATCAGCCGCTCTATAATCGTGCGCTACAAGGGACATACCCACCCGGCTCTACGATTAAACCTTTTGAAGGCTTAGGCGGCATTCATTATGGGCTGCGCAATTGGGAAACCACTATCTATGATCCCGGTTACTTTAGCTTACCAGGAGACTCACATCGATTCCGTGATTGGAAGCGCGGTGGTCACGGTACGGTAGATCTCAAAAAATCTATCGTGATGTCAGTGGATACCTATTATTATAAATTGGCTTATGAGATGGGTATTCAGCGCCTACATGATTGGATGGCACGTTTTGGATTTGGTGAACCAACAGGTATTGATTTGCCCAATGAAAAATCAGGAATTATGCCGTCACCAAAATGGAAAAAAGACACCTATGATAAAGGCTGGTTACCGGGTGAAACCATCTCAGTCAGTATCGGGCAGGGTTATTTCTTAGCCACACCATTACAGATTGCCAATGCAACCGCCATGACAGCGAACAAAGGCTATCACATTACTCCGCATCTACTAAAAAGTAGCGATGGTGCAGCACAAGTTAACGTAATCACCAAACCCGATGGTAAAATCGAATATAACGGCAAACCGTCTGACTGGCTACGTATGCACGATGCGATGGAAGAAACCGTCAAGGCAGGTACCGGACGTGGGATTTATACGCCTCGCTATCGTATTGCGGGCAAAACGGGTACTGCGCAAGTCAAGTCCATTGCGCAAGGCAAACGCTATGATAAATCTGCCATAGACAAACGTCACTGGGATCACGCGTGGTTCAATGGTTTTGCACCCGTAGAAAATCCTGAGATTGCGCTTGCAGTACTGGTTGAAAACGGTGGCGGTGGTAGTGTGGTTGCAGCACCTATCGGTCGCGCACTATTTGACTACTGGATATTACAGCGCAAAAACGACCCTATCTTGCCACCAACGGCTGACCAATTAAAAGTCATCAAGCGCCAAAAAGCTTTTGAAAAATTGATGCGTGATGCCCAGCGTGAAAAAGAAGAAAAAGCGCTAGAAGAAAAGGCAGAGGTGGAAGCAGCCACAGCCACCACGACCTCTGAGTAAAAGTACGCTAAACGAGATACGGTAAATATAAATATTATGAAAAAATCTATAAGAAGCCGCGAGCATAGGAACAATCATAAGAGCAAAAATATAGCTGCGGGCGACGTGCGGATCATTGGTGGTCAGTTTAAACGCCGTGTTGTACGTTTTATCGACGCAGAGGGTCTACGTCCTACCCCAGATCGCTTGCGAGAGACGCTGTTTAGCTGGCTACTTCCTGATATTCATGGCGCTTATGTGCTTGATAGCTGTGCTGGTAGCGGTGTCTTAGGTTTTGAAGCACTGTCTCGTGGTGCCGCGCACGCCACCTTTATCGAAATAAATCCTGCGCAAAATAATATGCTGCGTCAAAGTGCTGAACAGTTGCATCTGAGCGCTGATACCCATCAAATTATCCAAGGCACCGCAGAAAGAGTATTGATGCAAGAACAGATTGTTCCGCGCCCTTTCAATATTGTATTCATCGATCCACCGTATGCTCAAGATCTGTGGCAACCTATTTTAATAGCACTGATTACCCAGTCGTTAATTGATAGTGAAACCCTGATTTATCTAGAAGCGGATAAAGATTTAGAGAGCCAACTGAAGCAACTGGAAGAGACGCTTAATAAAAATCCAGATATCCAATCAGGTACTATTCAGCAAATAATCCGCTTTGAATGTGTGAAACAGACCAAGGTTGGACAAGTTGTTGCTGGACTTTATCGTTTATCATCGTCATAATTGTCGGGTTAATGAAAGCCGTTAACAAATTTTACCAATGTTTAGAACCGCTAAAAACTGGCCAACGCTGCAGTTTAATGTATATAAGGCGAAAATAAACCCCAATGCAGCTTGCAAGCGTAGGCACTACTGCTTATAATGTGCAGTCTGTTTTTTGAGAGCCCCGTTCCCAGCTAAACTCTCAACGAATTCTAATTTTAAGGTTTTATCATGAAAACACTTAGTGCAAAACCAGCTGAAGTGACCCATGACTGGTATGTCGTAGATGCTGACGGCAAAACCCTTGGTCGCTTAGCCACTCAAATCGCTAGTCGCTTACGTGGCAAGCATAAGCCTTCTTTTACGCCGCACGTTGACACTGGTGACTTCATTGTTGTCATCAATGCTGATAAAATCACGGTAACGGGTAAAAAAGCGCAAGATAAAAAATACTATCGTCACAGTGGCTACCCAGGTGGTATCAAGGAAACCAACTTCAGTAAGTTGCTTGCACATAAGCCTGAAGATGTTCTACACAAAGCAGTTAAGGGTATGCTTCCAAAGGGCCCTCTTGGCTATGCGATGATCAAGAAGCTGAAGCTATATGCGGGTACTGAACATCCACATACTGCACAGCAACCTAAAGAACTAGACATCTAAGGATATACTTATGGAACGCAATTACGGAACTGGTCGCCGCAAGACGTCTACTGCTCGTGTCTTTTTAGCTAAAGGTACTGGTAGCATCGTTGTTAACGGTAAGCCACTTGATGAGTATTTTAGCCGTGAAACTTCACGTATGGTTGTTCGTCAGCCTCTAGAATTACTTGACTCACCTACTGCTTATGACCTTTACATTACTGTAAAAGGTGGCGGTATTAGTGGTCAAGCTGGCGCAATCCGTCACGGCATCACGCGTGCATTGATTGAGCTAAACGAAGCCAACAAACCTGCACTAAAAGCAGCTGGCTTTGTTACTCGTGACTCACGTCAAGTTGAACGTAAGAAATTGGGTCTACGTAAAGCACGTAAACGTCCACAATTCTCGAAACGTTAATCAAAGCTATCTCTTATCTTTTTGCGGCTGTTGTCTTTATCTCAGAGCGACAGTCACAATATTAAAGAAAAGAGTAGATTTGCAAAACCTTATAAGCTGTCCGCAGCTTATAAGGTTTTTTTATGGCTGATGACTTTTGCATTTGCTCGTGATTTTGTGCGTCACTCACCTTGCAAAGCAATGCTGACTACCCCATCATGATGATAACTTTTCATTATTAGTAACAATTTTATGAAAGCGCCTGAACAATACGACCCCAGCAAACCACCTACCAAAAGCAGCCTACTACCGTCAAGTACGCAGCAGCCTGCTAAGTCCCCAACGATACCTGCCGGCATGCCAACGATTACCCAAAATCATAAGCGCACAGCACCCATAGAAAAAAAGCCTTTTCAATGGCAGTTTTTGTTGCCTAAATATTGGGGCATTTGGCTATTGGCAGCAATAATCTTACCCATCATATATTTGCCGCTACGTTGGCAGTTTTGGCTGGGACGTCAGCTGGGCATATTTATCTATAAAATAGCAGGCTCACGTCGGCGTGATACGCTTATCAACTTGAAACTGGCTTTTCCAGAAAAACCAGACGTCGAGCGCGAATTGATGGCAAAACAAGTTTTTGTCAATCAGGGCATTGGTGTGTTTGAAACTTTATGTGCTTGGTATCGTCCAAATGTTTTTACTCGTACCGTTTCAATTTCGGGATTACAGCACGTTGTCAATGCACAGAATGAGGGTCGTCCTGTCATTTTACTGGGCGCTCATTATACGATGCTTGATCTGGGCGGCATGCTCTGTACGCAATTTTTTCCGATGGATGGGATGTATCGACCGCAGAATAACGCGCTACTTGATTGGTTTGTTTACAATGGTCGTGCCAGTATTCTGAGCAAGCAAATAGCCAGTCGTGACATGCGCAGTTTTGTTGAGTCAATTAAAGCTGGTCATGTGATTTGGTACTCACCTGACCAAGATTATGGACTAAAACAAGGCGTTATGGCACCATTCTTTGGTGTGCAAGCAGCGACTATTACAGCATCACGGCGCATGGCAAAGTTAGGCGACAAGGCACATCCACCCGCATTAATGGCGCTGCATACTTACCGGCAGACACCAGACAGTTTACCCAGAGGCAAACGCCCGCACTATCATCTAACGATTACCCCAGAAATTCAAAACTATCCAAGTAACGATGAATTGGCTGATGCGACGCGAGTCAATGAGTTGCTAGAGGGATTGATTCGTATTGATCCCACTCAGTGGATGTGGTTCCATCGTCGCTTCAAAAACGGTCCTGATGGTCGTACTGATATCTATAAGTAAGCGTGTATTGCTACGAAAAATCGTCAGAAAATTTGCTATACTTTGCAGCTTATATTTCTTATATTACCTACATATAAATAACAATGAATTTATAATAAATTGAAAAACAAAACTTTTATAAATAAAACCTTGATGAACCAAATAATGGATTTACCATGAATAACACTCATACTTCTGATAACCAAAGTTCTGACAACCAAGCTCCTGATCACTCAACGCAAGCCAAGCGCATTTTGACGGGCATCAAACCGACGGGTACCTTGCATTTAGGAAATTACGTTGGCGCGATTCGTCCAGCCATTCAGTCTATCCAAAACAGTGATGACGAAGCATTCTTTTTTTTAGCAGATTACCATGGCATTATCGGTTGTTATGATCCTGCTATTATTCACGAATCGACCAAAGCCATTGCAGCGACTTGGCTTGCCTGTGGACTTGATCCTGAGCGCGTCACTTTTTACCGTCAATCAGATGTGCCGGAAATACCAGAGCTTGCTTGGATTTTGAACTGCTCATGTGCCAAAGGTTTAATGAATCGTGCTCATGCTTATAAAGCAGCTGTTGATATTAATATGAAAAAAGAAGACGTCGATCCTGATCAAGGTATTAATATGGGATTGTTTGGCTACCCTGTACTCATGGCAGCAGATATCTTGATGTTTAATGCCACACATGTACCTGTCGGTCGCGACCAAATTCAGCATGTTGAAATGGCACGTGATATTGCTGGTACCTTTAATCATCGCTATAAAACGCTCTTTACCTTACCATCTGCCGTTGTAGATGACGATACCCCATTACTAACGGGTTTGGATGGTCGCAAGATGAGTAAGAGCTATGGCAATACCATTCCGCTATTTGGTGATTCTAATCCACAAGTTAGCGCCGAAAAGCAGATGCATAAAGCCATCATGAAAATTGTGACCAACTCACAATTACCTGCTGAGCCAAAAGATCCTGACGATTCGGCTATTTTTGAGATTTACAAAGCCTTTGCTACTCCTACAGAAATTGCTGATATGCGCGCGCAGTTTGCTGCTGGTATTGGCTGGGGCGATGCCAAGCAAGCCCTGTTTGAGAAAATAAATACGGAAATAGCACCCTTCCGCGCGCGTTATGAGCATCTTATGGCTAACCCAAAAGAGCTAGAAGAAATCTTACAAATGGGGGCAGAAAAAGCCCGTCGTCATAGCCGTAAGCAACTAGACAAGACTCGTCGTGCCATTGGTATCCGTCCACTTGCCAAACTTAAATAATCATTTGATTATGTTAACCAAGATGGATGCTAAGCGTGCAGACTGAGCTAAAAAATGAACAAGCGGCTTTACCAAAAGCCGCTCTTCTTCTAACTGTGCCTCAAGCCTCTGATTCTTTAGATACTAAGCGCGCACACGACGGCTCAGTTATTAATGATATGTCTTTACGCATTTACCAGACATCCGTACAACATCTACCAGAAGATCTCTATGTGCCGCCGCAAGCCTTTGCCATTTGGCTTGAGCAGTTTGCCGGACCATTAGATTTCTTGCTATATCTGGTCAAAAAAAATAACGTTGATCTGACCCAAATGCCTATACTACCCATAACGGAGCAGTATTTGGCTTACATCAGCGAATTAGATACCGAGCATTTTGAATTGGCAGGCGATTATCTGTTGATGGCGTCCACGTTGATTGCCATTAAAACCGAGCTATTGCTGCCCAAGCCTGAAACTCCGAGCGATGAGCGTGATCCAAAAGCAGAACTGATTGAGCGCCTTGAAGAATATGCGCAAATCAAAGTAGCCAGTCAACGCTTAGATAATCTGGTACGTCTTGAGCGTGATGTGTTTTTAGCCATGGTCAGTATGCCCGGTCAAGACGCCATGAATGCGGAACTACCTAGCTATTCGCCAAACCTTTTGATTGACAGCCTATTTAAAATGCAACTGCAGCCCGATTATCAAATGCATACCATCAAAGTCGATGCTGTTCCCCTTGCTGATCGTATTGCCAGTATTAGCCGACAGCTCAGTACGGATGGCGAGCGCTCTTTTTATGAGCTACTAGATAAAACACAAGGTAAAATAGGTGTGGTTGTCAGCTTCGTCGCCATACTAGAGCTGATAAAACGACAGTTGGTTGGTATTATAAATACTGATTTAGAAAGTCATCCTACTACTGACAATAATGATGCTGAAGACCGTCATATTAAACCCTTAACGTTACAGTGGTTGGCATAGTTATTATTCACCTATCTATTCCTATAAATATCGATACACATTATCATTTAAAAAGAGTCGCTTTCTAATGACAGATACTGACAATACCAAGCAAGATCATGACAAACCATCCTCATTATCGACCGCTTTACTGTCATTGACCGAAGAGCAGCGACAGCATCTAGAAGACTTAAGCAAGCATATCGAAGTGCTATTACATGCGTCAGAAGCGCCCCTCACCGCCACTGTCTTAAGAAAACACCTGTCCTTAACGGCTAAAGAGCTAACACAGGCTTTGGCGCTACTAAGACAACGCTTAGATATGGGCGTGCTAAGCTTGCACGAAACTGCTAGCGGTTATCGACTGCAAATCGCGAATAACTATAGTGCTTTAATTCAACGCGTCTTCCCGCAGCGCCAAGAACGCCTGAGCCAAGCCTTACTTGAGACGCTTAGTGTGATTGCTTACAAGCAGCCAGTGACTCGTAGCGACATAGAGCACGTGCGCGGTGTGACGCTATCCAGCAATATATTGCGCCAGCTTTTTGATAAAGGCTGGATTGAAGAGAAAGGTTACAAAGAAACCTTGGGTCGCCCAGCATTGCTACATACCACGCCACAATTTTTAGATGCCTTTGGACTGAGTGAGTTGAGCAAGTTACCACCGATGCCAGATATGAGCGCCATCAAAGCGATGTCTTAAGCCTTTAGAGCGTTAAGCATTTAAAACATAGTATAGAAGAGATTTAGCAGTATTTTCCAGAGAATCTTCATTCAAAAAAAAGACAGACCGCATAGGATCTGTCTTTTTTATTTAATCAATAAAGTCTTTGATTAGCCATTAATAATTGGCTCTTGATAACGGCCTGTTATTGATTAATAACATCAACGCCTTTTGGTGGCGTAAACTTAAACTGACTGCTACTAATGCTTGGGTTCAGTTTGATACCACTAAATTTGATGGAAGTGGTTTGACCAAGGCTATCATTTAGCACCATCATTACTGGCTTACCACCGCTAAAACTCATTGACAAGCTCTTAAAGCTAGCACTGTCTGATTTTGGATAAAGCACGTAGTAATTTTTATTGTCATATGGCTGGGTAATTTTGAAATTCTTGTCAATTTGGCTTGGGTCGCCTGATAACAGCAGTGCTGGCGTATTACCAACTTGGCTGTCAACGTTTTGCTTGGTCGCTTGCTCTAAATCCTTGTCATAAACCCACATGGAGTTACCATTAGCGACGATCAGTTGCTGTGATGGCGACTTGGTTTCCCAGCGGAAATTATTGGGGCGTTGTACACTCATCGTACCCGTAAAAGTACCACTGTTGGCACCTTTGGTCGTTTGGCTAAAGTTAGCCGTCATGCTTTTGGTATTTGTCAGCAGCTTGTTTAAACGTTTGGCAGCGGTCAAATTATCAGCTGGTGCAGCAGTAGCTGATTGTGTCAATACCATCATCGGGGCTGCAACACCAAGCGATGTCATTAATACACCAGCTAAAGCACCGTTCATCATTTTTTGTTTTAAAGTTGTTTTGTTGGTTAATAAAGTCATCATAAATCCTCTCTAAAAATGCATAATCGCTTAAAAATTGTCGCTTTAAAATAAGACATCTTATTAAAATTTTTGTTTTCCATAAATGTTTATCTAGCCACCATAAAACGGCGGCTCATAAACAATGACAACAGTGTGCCAGTTTTTTTATTACACGCCTAGTCATGATTTGCAATCTTTACTACCGCTGCCATACACGCTTGTAACTACTCTCTTGAGCACTTTTGTGATCATAAGTGGCTACACAATAATAAACCGCATGGATGGTGAGTTTTTTGACTATTCATTATTTCCTAACGTTATTTACTAGGGCATGTCCTCAATTCAATTGATCATATCTAAACGGGCTAAAAATGGCTAAAAAAAAGCCCCTACTACCAAACGGTAATAGAGGCTTTTTAGTCATCGGATTATTTTAGTCTTTGACTAAAACAACCTAGATGGGCAATTATGCGCTTTCAACCATTACATAACGACGGTTGAACTTACCTTTGGTCGCAAACTTTACCACACCGTCATTCAGTGCAAATAAAGTATGATCACGACCCATGCCAACGCCTTCGCCTGCGTGGAATTCTGTACCACGTTGACGAACGATGATGTTACCAGCTGTGATAGCTTGGCCACCAAAGATTTTAACGCCTAGCATTTTTGGGTTTGAATCACGACCATTACGGCTTGAACCGGCAGCTTTCTTATGTGCCATGGGAAAATCTCCTTGTTAATTTGACTTATCGCTGATGCGATAACTCTTAAGCATTTAGTGCACTATTTAGCAGTAATTGCTAAGTGGATAATTAGGCATTAATAGCTTTGATTTTTAACAAGGTATACCATTGGCGGTGACCTTGCTCTTTGTGATAATGCTTACGACGGTTGTGCTTAACGATACGGATTTTTTCGCCGCGACCATGTTCAACCACTTCAACTTCAACGCTAGCACCTTCAACGATAGGCTGACCGATTTTGACAGTTTCGCCGTCAACAATCATCAATACATCTTCGAATTTAATTGTTGCGCCAGTTTCTGCTTTTAGTAGTTCAACTTTAAGCAACTCATCGACAACTACACGGTGCTGTTTACCACCAGTTTTGATTACTGCGTACATTGTATGACTCCGTTTAACCCGTGTGCCGTGGCTGATGTTATACCAACGCTTTTACGACGAACACGACAGGGAAAAATTAAAGGCAAGATTTTACGGCTTTTTGCTCATAAAAGCAAGCCGTCTATCTCACTTGTTTGACTGGTTTTTGTAAGGCAGTTACACGAATAACCACCTCACTTTTTATTATATCTACTGCTGATTAGGAGCGCATCTAAGATGCTACCCCAACAAAAAAACACTATATAATAATAGCGGCTATTATAACTTATATAATCAGCGACTTACAGCCTTTTATACATCTCTTAGATGACCTTAAATATCGCCGATAAATGACCATTAATTCTAGTGAAATTTCAGCCAATTTTTACAGCTTTCATGTCAATTTCTATATATAGTAAATCTTATTTAAAAGATAGGCACGATGTTTTAGGCACTTTTTAACCCACAATCTAAAGGCATAGCTATGCTATTATAGAAAATAATGCCTTACCTATCTATAAAACTAAGGCTATAAAAAATTCTCTTTATTCTTATTAATATGACTATTTATTATGACCAGCATCCCTTCACATAAAACAGATTCAATGACTCAATCAACGCCTAATTATGCGGATATTCAAAGTATCGTGGCGGATGATTTTGAGATTATGGACAAGCAAGTATTTGGTAGTCTTAATTCCAAAGTTCAGCTGGTAATGAGCGTCTCGCAGCATGTAATCAATGCTGGTGGCAAACGTATGCGCCCGCTGATTACCTTGTTATGTGCACGCATGTTTGAGGACAAGCCCTCAGAAAAAGCCATGCATCTAGCCGCTATTACTGAAATGTTGCATACAGCGACCTTGGTTCATGATGATGTGATTGATGAGTCAGGACAGCGCCGTGGTAAGCCGACTGCTAATGCCACATGGGATAATGCCACCGCGGTACTGGTCGGTGACTATCTGATAGCTCGCGCCTTTAATTTATTAGTTGGCTTCCAAAGCTTACCACTGTTGCAAGTATTCTCAGATGGCACCTGCGATATCGCTGAAGGCGAAGTATTACAGCTCCAGCATCAGCATAACCCTGCTGCGACAGAAGAGGATTACTTGCGCATTATTGATGGTAAAACCTCGCGTCTGTTTATGATGGCGACTCAAGGCGCTGCAATTCTACAAGACAGAATAGAGCATATGCAGGCTTTAGGCGATTTTGGTCAGCACTTTGGCAATGCTTTTCAAATTATCGATGATGTACTCGACTATAGTGGTGATAGTGAGGTAATGGGCAAAAACCTAGGAGACGACCTCGCTGAAGGCAAGCCAACCCTGCCAACCATCAAAGCGCTTGAGCTGCTCAAAGACAGCGACATCGAAGGCTATGAGCAGTTGCGTGTCGCTGTACAAACTGGAAAGACACCGAACGCTGAGCAGCTTATTGAGTTAGTGCGCCGCTCAGGATCATTAGATTACTGTAAGCAGCGAGCTTGGGAAGAAACCAAGCTGGCGCAACAAGCATTGAGTACGCTACCTGACAATCGTTATCGCACAGGCTTATATCAATTGACTGAATTGGCTAGCGCACGCTTGCTGTAGTCAGTATCGTCATAACAGCTGTCAATACTTGCGGCTAGCAGCCATTAGCTGTTGGTAAAGACCATTAATGAGTAATTGTGTTAATGGTCACAGTTAATAGTTGCTAAAGTTTTTGTTTTGTTGGCAAACCTTATTTATCACTCATTAAAGACCTTACAATCTATATGGTTATGCTATTTTCACAAAAGTTTACAATTATTTCTCACTGACCATTGTATGACTGTATATTAGCTGTTAATGAAGATGGCGCTTGCCATGACAGCATTTAATGCATTCACAAAAGCTGATATTACGATTTCTAACCATAAATCCTGCGCTCAACTACTTGACTGTGGGGTTATCCCGATAGTTTATAATTACTCGTTAACTTTACTAATCAAGGTTGTGGTTTGGCTACAGCTTTGATGCTTAAGATTCTTACACCGATACTTGATACTTATATCGCTATTAGAGGTTCTAATAGTGATGTTTGGCTAAATTCATATTATTAAGAACAAATTTAGCCGAGAAAGTAAAGATCATTAGAATCAACACTCATTTTTATATTCAATACGCTTAGATTTATTGATAAACTTTTTATACTGTCATTACTTATTTTATACCTATTGCCGAGGACATTGATGAAGCACTCTACTCTTGCGCTTGTAATAGCATCTGTACTATCTGGAGCTGTACTGATTGGCTGTGACAAAAACGAGGACGCCGCTGGCGCAGATGCCGCACAGCAGCAGATGCCGCCTGCGGTTGTTAACGTCCAGACTGTCACGCTCGATACTGTACCCCAAGTACAGACTTTTTCTGGACGTACCACGGCTTATCAGACTGCCGACGTCCGCCCACAAGTTAATGGCGTTATTGACGAAGTATTGTTCCGTGAAGGCGGCAACGTCAAAAAAGGCCAGCCACTTTATCGTATCAATACTGATAACTACGCTTCTTCTGTCACCAGTGGTCAGGCAGCTGTGCAACAAGCACAAGCAAATTACCAGACAGCACAAGCAAATAATGCCAATGCAAAAGCCGAGCTAGCCAGCCGTCAGGCATCATTGGCACAAGCGCAAAATGATTTACAGCGCTTACAAGGCTTGGTCAGCATCGACGCCATCTCAAAGCAGCAGTATGAGCAAGCACAAACACAAGTACGTACTGCACAAGCAGCGGTACAAAGTGCGGCCGCCGCTGTTGGACAGACACAAGCAGGCATCGAAAGTGCAAAAGCAGGCATTCAGACTGCTCAAGCGGGTTTAGATGCTAGTAACCTAGATCTTAACCGTACCATCGTACGTGCCCCGCTGTCAGGTCGTACTGACCGCTCTAGTGTCACCGCTGGTACTTTGGTCAGCGCAGGTCAAGCTGATCCGCTGGTGACTATCTCACGCTTAGATCCTATCTATGTTGATATCAGTCAATCATCCTCTGAGCTATTAAAACTGCGTCAGCAAATCGCTGAAGGCAAAGCACAAGCAGGAATGAACTCGGTTGAGTTGGTATTAGAAGATGGCTCAGTCTACCCAGCACGCGGCAAGCTTGCTTTATCTGAAGCAAAGGTTGATGAATCAACAGGCGCTGTGACCTTGCGTGCTATTTTCCCCAACAGCAATAATATCTTGCTGCCTGGTATGTATGTGACGGCGCGTTTGACACAGAGCGTGATTACCAATGCTGCATTGGTACCGCAAAGCGCCGTAATGCGTACACCAAAAAGTGAGACGCAAGTTTACATCGTTGATGAAAATAATAAAATCCAAGTACGTCCTGTCACTATTAATGGCACTTATAAAGGCCAGTGGGTTGTCACTGACGGCTTACAAGCAGGGGACAAGATAGTTGTTATCGGCGGCTCAAAAGTTAAGCCTGAACAAGAGGTAGTCGTTAAGCCATTAGAGAATCCAAACCCAGCACCAGCTAAAGAAGGTGCCCCTAATGCCCAGACGCCGCCGCAAGCTGCTAAAGCGATGGATAAGCCAGCTAGCAAAGATGCCACTGCTCAGAAACCAGCAGAGTCTACCGCTAACTAATTCCATTCAAAGATAGGAAGACTAGGAATATACTATGTCACGTTTTTTTATTAATCGCCCTATTTTTGCATGGGTTATGGCTATTTTAGTCATGCTCATCGGGGTGATATCG
The DNA here is from genome assembly GCF_904846655.1 of Psychrobacter sp. NC44. Classification (NCBI taxonomy): domain Bacteria; kingdom Pseudomonadati; phylum Pseudomonadota; class Gammaproteobacteria; order Moraxellales; family Moraxellaceae; genus Psychrobacter; species Psychrobacter sp. NC44. The sequence goes on from NZ_CAJHBN010000004.1 coordinate 219,971, forward strand.
GTCATTAACTTACCGATTGAGCAGTATCCACGTATTGCACCACCGACGATTTCAGTCAGCGCAAGCTATCCTGGTGCTAATGCTCAGACGGTTGAAGATTCAGTCGTTCAGATTATTGAGCAACGCATGAAGGGTCTTGATGGTCTGATGTATATGTCGTCATCGAGCTCCTCGAATGGTGCTGCATCCATTACGCTCACTTTCGAAAATGGTACAGATTCTGATACTGCACAGGTACAGGTACAGAACAAACTCCAAGCCGCCATGAGCTCACTACCTGAGTCGGTACAGCGTCAAGGCGTCAACGTTAATAAATCCTCTAGCAGCTTTTTGATGGTGCAAGGTTTTATTTCTGAAGATGGCAGTATGGATCGTGCGGATATCGCCGATTATGTCAACTCAAACGTTGTTGACCAGTTAAGCCGTGTGGAAGGTGTTGGTGAAGTACAAGTTTTTGGTTCTGCTTATGCCATGCGCATTTGGTTAGATCCGGCGCGCTTACGTAGCTATAACATGGTGCCAGCTGATGTGGTTGAGGCAGTACGTGCACAAAATGCCCAAGTATCTGCCGGTCAGCTAGGTCAAGCACCTGCTGATACCAGTCAACAGGTTATCAATGCGACTGTCACGGTTCAAAGCTACCTACAAACGCCTGATGAATTTAAAAACATTCTATTAAAAACCGATACTGCTGGCGCAAAAGTGCGTTTAGGTGATGTGGCAGAGGTTGAGATTGGTAGTGCAGACTACGGCGTAGTGTCGCTATACAATGGTAAAGAAGCAGCTGGTCTTGGTATTTCATTGGCGGGTGGTGCAAACGCACTGGAAACTCGTGAAGCTGTTGGGGCTCGTATGGCTGAGCTGGAAGCAAACTTCCCAGCAGGTCTAACATCCGTTATCCCTTATGACACCACACCATTTGTGCGCTTGTCTATCGAACAAGTGGTTATGACACTGCTTGAGGCAATTGTTCTCGTATTTATCGTCATGTTCGTTTTCTTACAGAACTGGCGTGCGACCATCATTCCTACTCTTGCCGTACCTGTCGTACTACTTGGCACCTTCGCTGTACTTTACATCGCTGGTTTTAGTATTAACGTCTTGACCATGTTTGCCATGGTACTATCCATCGGTCTGTTGGTCGATGATGCGATCGTCGTCGTCGAAAACGTCGAGCGTATCTTGGAAGAAGATCCTGATATCTCTATTAAGGATGCTACCGTACAATCGATGGGCGAGATTAGTAAAATCGTTATTGGTATTGCGCTGATTCTATCTGCCGTATTCGTACCGATGGCATTCTTCGGTGGCTCAACAGGTGTGATTTATCGTCAGTTCTCTATCACCTTGATTACCAGTATGGTGCTATCAGCCTTAGTAGCGCTTATCTTTACCCCTGCCCTTTGTGTGACCTTACTCAAGCGTAGCAAGAGCCATGATAAAGGCAATACAGAAGAGCAAAAAGGCTTCTTTGGTTGGTTTAACCGCTCGTTTTATAAAGTCAGTCGTAGTTACGAGAATTTAGTTGGCAAAAGTTTCCGCTTGAAGTGGCTATACTTAATTCTTTATGCTGCCATTATCGGTATTATGGCAGTGGTATTCTTACGTATTCCCGGCTCGTTCTTACCAGAAGAAGATCAAGGTATTATGTTTACCTTGGTTCAGTTACCTGCTGGTGCGACGCTTGATGAAACGCAAGAAGTGCTCGATAAAGTCAGTGATTATTACAGTACCCAAGAAGGCGATAATATCGCTTCAGTCTTTACGATCGCAGGTTTCAGTTTTGCAGGACAAGGGCAGAATATGGGACTGGCCTTTGTACGTTTATCGGATTGGGCTGATCGTCCCGGTGAAGAAAACACTGCACAGGCTGTCGCTGATCGCGCCATAGGTTACTTCTTTACCCAACTAAATGAAGCACAAGTATTTGCGATTGTACCGCCAGCCATTACCGAACTTGGTAACGCCAGTGGTTTTGACTTAATGATTCAAGACACCGGTAACCTTGGACATGAGGGTCTACTCGAAGCACGTAATATGCTGCTTGGCATGGCTGCGCAAAACGACAAAGTCGCAGGCGTTCGTCCAAATGGTCAAGAAGATGCACCGCAGTTAAAAGTGAATATTAATCAAGAGCAGGCCGCTGCTTATGGCTTATCACTTGCTAGTATTAATAGCGTTATTTCTACCGCTTGGGGCTCAAGTTATATTAATGACTTCGTCGATCGCGGGCGTATTAAACGCGTCTTTGTTCAAGGTGAACCAAGCAGCCGCACTAACCCTGAAGATATTGCTAAATGGTATGTACGCAACGATGTAGGTGAAATGATTTCATTTGATGCGTTTTCTAGCAGCGAATGGCAATCTGGCTCACCGCGTCTGACCCGTTATAACAGCTTACCATCGATGAATATTCAAGGTAGTGCTGCACCCGGTCTAAGTACGGGTGAAGCGATGAGTTCAATGGAAGCAATGATGGAGAATCTGCCCGAAGGTGTGGGCTATGAGTGGACGGGTATGTCACTTGAAGAGCAAAAGTCAGGTGCTCAAGCGCCGATGCTATACGCGCTTTCAATCTTGGTGGTATTCTTATGTCTAGCAGCCTTGTATGAAAGCTGGTCTATCCCCTTCTCTGTGCTATTGGTCATTCCACTTGGGGTATTAGGTGCAGTCATCTTTACTTGGCTACGTGGCTTTAATAACGATATTTATTTGCAGGTAGGTCTACTCACAGTCGTTGGTCTATCCGCTAAAAATGCTATCTTGATCATTGAGTTTGCAAAAGAGCACCAAGAGGAAGGCTATAGTCTGAGAGAAGCCGTCATGACAGCCGCGCGTCAACGTTTGCGCCCGATTATCATGACCTCGCTTGCCTTTGGACTGGGTGTTGTGCCATTATTTATCGCCACAGGTCCTGGTTCAGGCAGTCAAAATGCCATCGGTACCAGTGTACTAGGTGGCGTCGTGACCGCGACATTGTTAGGTATCTTCTTTATTCCCATGTTTTATATTTGGGTACGTAGTATGTTCCCGTACAAATACGAGAATAATAAACCAAACGATAAAGATGATGATAATAGTACGCCTGACCCGAAAAACCCAACGCCTTCTGAGAATTATCAGCCTGCAAGCTTTGGAGACAATACACAATGAGTGTTCAGAAAACATATAACACCAACTCAGCAGCGGTAGCAAACATTGCTATCACTGCGCAACCAGCGGGCTCACATATGCGCAGAAATGCTGGTCGCCTAATCGGCTTGACCGTTTTAGCGATGAGCATGGCTGCTTGTAACACGATTCCAAAAGCAGATATGCGCCCTGTGCTTGCTGAGCCAAATATCCCTATCGAACAAACCTATGGGGCATTCGATAAAGAAACGGTTAGTAGCGCTGATCAAGCAAGTATTGCGGGTCAACGCTGGCAGAATTTTTATAGCGATGAGCGTTTAAAGGGCTTGATTGCTTTAGGGTTAGAGAACAACAAAGATTTTGAAAGTGCTCGTTTAGCAATCGAGAAAGCACGCGCACAGTATCAAATTACCGATCTTAATGATCTACCAGCGATTAATGGTAATGGTGGATACACGCGTCAAGCACAAAATAGAACCGACAAAAACCCCAATAGTAGTTATAACGTCAACCTAGGGTTGGCTAATTACGAGTTGGACTTTTGGGGCAAAATTGCTAGCTTAAAAGATCAAGCGCTACAGAATTTCTTAGCCACTACAGCGGCCAAAGATTCGACCCAAATCAGCTTGATTAGTAATATCGCTCAGAGCTATGCCAACTTGAGCTATAGCTTAGCGCAGTTAAAGCTGGCAGAAGCGACGGTTGAGAGTCGTGAAAAGTCCCTGTTTATCGCTGATAAACGCTTTGAAGCAGGCATTGATCCGAAGCTGCCATCTTTGCAAGCCAGTGCGTCATTAGAAAATGCCAAACTTGCTGTCCTACGGGCACAAAGCAGCATTTTAAAATCACGTAACGCCTTACAGTTCTTGGTGGGTGGACCGATTCCAACCAATCTAATTCCAACACCAGCAGTCAGCAACATCACTAGCCAGCAGATATTTAGTGCAGGCTTACCAAGTGAGTTGCTACGTTATCGCCCAGATGTACTGCAAGCAGAATACAACCTAAAAGCCGCTGGAGCCAATATCGAAGTGGCACGAGCGTCTTATTTCCCGTCTATCAGCTTAGCAAGTAGCATTGGGGTTAGTAGCGGCAGTTTAGATGACTTATTCAAAAGCGGCGCTGTCGGTTGGTCGTTTGGCCCAAGCATTAGCGTGCCTATCTTTGACGCTGGTCGCTTAGACGCCAATTACGATGTGGCTAAAATTGAGCGTGAACAAACGCTCACAGGCTACGAGAAATCGATCCAAACCGCATTCCGTGAAGTGTCAGACGTACTCGCGACACGAGCCACGCTGGGTGAGCAGCTCGAAGCACAATACCGTCTACAAGATAACTTTGAACAAACATTCCAGATAGCAGATGCACGCTTTAAAGCAGGTATTGCCAACTATCTAGATGTGTTAGATGCACAGCGTTCATTGTTCTCAACGCAGCAAGGTATTTTGGATTTAGAGCTACAAAAAATTGTGAGCCAAGTCGAGCTATACCAAGTGCTGGGTGGCGGTGCTAATTTGGATGTACCAACGGAGATTCCTGTACCGCATAAAAACTTAGTGCAACTAGTGAATCTACCGGCCAATAGTAATAAAGCAAAAGCGGCGAATGCTATCGATGCGGCTAGCTCAGCGCGGGTTGCTTCTGCACAAGAAGCAAACGCCATTAAACAAGCGCAACCATCGGAAACGGCTACCTTTGAGCCGACCGCTGTCGTTGACGTCAATAATGATGGCAAAAAAGATGCTGCCGTAGGAGTCGTTACCAAACAGACGACGTATAACGAAACCAGTGTTGAGCAAGTACCGGTCACGCAGATCGTTGAGCCTTAAATACTGATAAATAGTGTGAGGTGATTTCCTTCACATTGATAGTCGATAAGTACAAAAAGCCCTACCGACTTGGTAGGGCTTTTTGCTTTTTTAAGGCGCTTTTAGTTATAGTAGGGAAATTAGCTTACACATACTTTTATCCACTTATTAATGTCCGTGATATAAAAAAACATATGCTTCAAAACAGCTTATTTAATCAAGCTGATAAATAACAATGACTAAAATCTAATGAGGACAAATCATGACTTATACCTTTAACCGTCAATTCCCTGAAACTCGTCTACGTCGACTACGCTACAACGATAACGTACGCGCGATGATTCGTGAAGTTGAGCTGCATCCTAAGCACTTTATCGCCCCTGTCTTCGTCTTAGAAGGCAAAAATAAGCGCGAAGCAATCGCTAGTATGCCAGGCGTCGAGCGCTTATCGATTGACCTACTGATCAACTATGCCAAAGAATTATTAAGCGAGGGCGTCACTACCATCGACATCTTCCCTGTTATTGATAATTCCTTAAAAACACCCGACGGTAAATCAGCTTATGATGAAAATGCCCTTACTGCTCGTACCGTAAAAGCGATCAAAGATGCTGTGCCTGAAATGGTAGTAATGACCGATGTGGCGTTAGATCCTTATACTTCGCACGGTCAAGATGGACTGCTGGATGATTCAGGCTATGTGATTAATGATGAAACGGTCGAAGTATTGGTCAAGCAAGCATTGGTACACGCTCGCGCTGGTGCTGATATCATCTCGCCTAGTGATATGATGGATGGCCGTATCAAGGCCATGCGTGACGCCTTTGAAGCCGAAGGCTTTGTGAATACCGCTATTATGGCTTACTCTGCCAAATATGCTTCTGCATACTATGGCCCGTTCCGTGATGCAGTCGGCAGTGCTGGCAACCTAAAAGGTGGACACAAGAAACAGTACCAGATGGATTTCGGTAATCGTGCTGAAGCGTTGCACGAAGTGGCGATGGACATAGCCGAGGGTGCAGACATGGTGATGATTAAGCCGGGTCAGCCGTATTTAGATCTGATTCGTGAAGTTAAAAACACCTTTGGCGTACCGACCTTTGCTTATCAAGTGTCTGGCGAATATGCGATGCATATGGCTGCGATTCAGAACGGCTGGCTAACCGATGCGGTTATTTTAGAATCGTTGATTGGTTTCCGCCGTGCAGGTGCTGATGGAATTTTGACGTATTTTGCGCTAGAAGCCGCTCGTCAATTGAATAATGCGTAATATAAATTAAGCAGCTTTTTATTTATACCGTCAATTCATCGCGCCAACTGTGATCAATCAGCTGGCGCGATTTTTTATTGGTCTTATTTTAATACCTCAATAGAACTTATAAACGTGTACGCTCGTGTGGCTCATTAAAATCAAGCACTGGACCAATAGGAATGATACGCGTGGGATTGATATTGGCATGGCTAGTATAATAATGCTGCTTAATATGCTCGATGCTTACCGTCTCTGCAATACCTCGCACTTGATATAAATCACGCAAATAACCCCAAAGATTGGGATAATCAACAATACGGCGAATATTACATTTAAAGTGTCCGACATATACCGCATCAAAACGCACCAGCGTAGTAAACAAGCGCCAATCCGCCTCAGTAATCGTATTACCTAGCAAATAACGCTGGTCTGTCAAACGTGCCTCTAGCGTCTCTAATACATCGAATAGCTCCGTCACCGCTTCTTCATAAGCCTCTTGTGTGGTCGAAAATCCTGCTTTATAAACGCCATTATTGACCGTAGAATAAACGAGCTCATTAACTGCATTAATTTCTGCTAATAACTCGGTTGGTAAAAAATTACCTGCTAGTGCCCCAACCTCATCAAAAGCTGAGTTAAACATACGAATGATCTCAGAGGACTCATTACTGACGATGGTATTGGTTTTTTTGTCCCATAATACGGGCACCGTCACCCGTCCTGTATAGTCAGGCTTTGCCGCCGTATAAATCTCATATAAGTAATTAGCATTTACAATAGGATCAGCAATCACGCCCTCGCCCTCTGCAAACGTCCAGCCCTTATCGCCCATAAATGGATGCACCACTGACAGCGAAATCAGGTCTTGCAAACGCTTTAGCTGACGGTAAATAATGGTACGATGTGCCCAAGGACATGCAAGCGAGATATATAAATGATAGCGATCAGCTTCGGCTTTAAAACCGCCAACACCTGATGAGCCTGCGCTGCCATCGACCGTGACCCAATTTCTAAAACCGGCATCTTCTCGCTCAAAACGTCCACCGCTCGCCTCTGTGTCATACCATTTGTCTTGCCATTGACCATCAACCAATAGACCCATAACACTCTCCTCAACATTCTATTTTGATATAACTTTTGTGAAATATGCATACTGTGAAGTCATTATCACTATCCTCACTTTATTTTGAGAATGATACCAGTTATATACTGCCTAGCTATTAGGATTTGTAGTTCTACTGACAATAAAAAATAAACCAATTTCAATCACTATTTAATATAACTACATAAAAAAATATTAAAAGTCACTTAATATAAAGTGTGATAATCATTATTATGCTAATAAAAAAATTTATTAGAAATAAAGCTTGCAAAGTCTCAAAAACTTGATAGAATACTCAACCTAAATAGGCGTATAGCTCAGTTGGTTAGAGCGCTACCTTGACATGGTAGAGGTCAGCAGTTCGAGTCTGCTTATGCCTACCAAATATTTAGAAAGCCCCAATCTCACGATTGGGGCTTTTTTTGTCCGTAAAATATGGGCTTTCCACCCAATAAAAAGATCACCATGAATAGTATTATATTTTGCAGTAGCGTCATGACGGAACCGCCCTTGACCCATGTAAGCAATCCAACGCCCCACTATTCCCCAGTTGCTCGGTGGAATATTAAATAAATACTTCCTGAGTAATGATCATAAGTCCATTACAGCGGTAGCGCCAATACCGATTAATATTATAAAAACGACGTTATCCATGATGACTCTCTTACTGGTTTCAATATCAATGTGATGATTGCATACAATTTTAAGTCCAGAGGGCATTATAGATATTTCGCAGGTTACTAAACAGTCTGGTCTTCCTACTTCAACGTTACGATTTTATGAGAAAAAATGCCTAATTCGCTCTGTTGGTCGGCAAGGTATCCGCCGAGTTTTCAGCAAAGATATATTAGAGCTTATGTCCTTGATTGCCTTAGGACGTGTTGCAGGATTTTCATTGGATGAGATTGCTGGGATATTAGGGTCTGAAAAAACTCTAGATGTTGATCGATATTTGTTGCTGAACAAAGCCTCTGAACTGGATGAAATGATTCAAAAATTAGTCGCTATCCGTGATGGGATGAAACATGCGGCAACTTACACAGCGCCTAGCCACTTGGAGTGTCCGAGGTTTCGACGTCTAATGAATCTAGCAGCACTGGCGCTATTAAAGGTAACACCTTGCATTAATAAGCAATAGAGCTGATTCTATTAGGTGATTAGGTCACTCAAATAATATTGAACTGCTTAACAAATACACTGCGATTATCCAAAAAATCTAGATTACTGATATTAATAGCCTACAGCCAGCTATTCAATTGCGCCAAACGTATAGAATAGCATTCGTAAATAAAGACAAACCTACTCTAAAGCCTGCCCCTTCATACGATGTTTGTTCTTCGCAACTGCCGTTAAAGCTAAACTAGCTATTTTTTATTCAAGTTATCACTCAAAGTTGGTTTTAAACTTCCAAAATATAACATCTTCAACCATGTGAAATCCTAACCTCTGGTGCTGAATTCCTGCACACTGTCATTAGTCCAGACGATCTATTATTGATTTATTACCTACCGTTCTTATTTCTTCAGAGACTGGCTTACAAAGTGCTCTATATTTCAGACGTGTCAATTCATTGACCAGAGATCTATAAGGCTTTTTATGATTGATATTCTCATGAACCATAGTCCTTAACACATTCATTTTTCTAACTTTCGACATACTCATCATTATCTCAGTACCAACACATTCATTGAACGACTGTGACATTTATCACTCACAAAGAAAGTCAAATATTGAAGTTACCTTGTGTAAGCGTAGCTAATATGCACACCTTACTGAAATATAAAGTTTGTATATCTTTATGTTATATTATAACATAACTAAAATATTTACTCTTATCGTTATTTATCCCTATATAACTTCTTATTTTGGTAATCTCATGTCTCCAATTTTTCATATCAACAGATTAAGAGAACCTGATTATACTTCTGTATCTTCAGTTAATTTTAGTATTCGCCGGGTAACGACTGTATTCTCAGTAACGACAGCTTTAGGTATGGCAAGTTTGTCGGTCAATGCACAGGATACGATAGTAGACATCAAACCTATGACACCCTCATCTTTTAACCTAAACTCTCCTGATATGACCCACCCTTCGGTAACTCTAGACACCATAGTGGTAACGTCTAACCCTTTATTGCCACAAGCGAATGAAATGGCAACCGCAACCAGTATTGTTACTGGCGATGCGCTCACTACTCAGACAAGCAGTACGCTTGGTGATGCACTAGCAAATGAAGTGGGCGTGTCTACTGATAGTTTTGGGCAAGGTGCGAGCCGACCCATTATTCGAGGGCAAAGCGCACCGCGTGTCCAAGTCATGCAAAATGGTTTGAGCGTACAAGATGCGTCACAAATCTCACCAGACCATCAAGTGGCGGTACCTGTACTAGGTGCCAAACAAGTTGAAGTAATCAAAGGCACGTCAGCGTTGATGTATGGTGGCGGTGCTATCGGTGGTGTGGTCAATATTGTTAATGACACTATTCCTAAAGAAAAGCCTAAAAACAACATCAACGGAAAATTGGCATTGATTGGTCAACAAGCCACAGACGGTTATTTAGGTTATGCAGAACTCAATGGTAGTATCGGTGAAAATTGGCTATGGAGTGGGTATTACCAAAAGACGGATAAAGGCAATATCCAAGTACCACATTTGGATACCGATGAGATTGCCAACAGTTGGTACACGCAAGACAATGGTAGCATTGGCTTGTCTTATGTGACTGATATGGGCTATATCGGTGCATCATATCAGCGCCTATCCTCAGAATATGGCTTGCCCTTTCATGTGCATAATGAATGCTCACCTGATAGCGTACTGACTAACCAACTGAGCTGTGAGGCGGATCATGAACATGACCACGATCATGGTGAAGCGCCCTATGTCGATATGACGTCAAACGTCTATCAGCTCCATGCAGAGCGAAAATTACCCATGATAGGCGTCGATAGCATCAATACGAAACTCAGCTATACCGATTATCGTCACGATGAAATAGATGAAGGTGCGGTGGGCACAACTTTTGAAAACAAAGCCATTAGTGCTCAAGCTCAAGCCACACATAGCACGTATAAAACAGGTAATCTAGGTTTTATGAAAGGTGTGGTCGGTCTAGATTACACAAACAGCCGGTTTTCTGCTGTTGGGCTAGAAGGCTATTTGCCGCAAACCGATCGTACACAGGTCGGTTTGTTTTTCATTGAACGACTCACGCCAGATTATTTTGGCGCAAAAATACAGAATGCTGATAAATTTGCAGGTCAGTCATTATCTACAATTGATGCCCATGCTGGTCATAATCATGGTGAGACGACGAAAGACGCTCCTCTCGATACGTCTAGTATTTTAAGAAAACAAGGCAAAAGTCCTTGGTATATTGAGTTTGGCGGTCGTCAAGATTTTCAAAGCCTAATAGATAACGACAATAACATCGAAAAAACACATGCTGGAACGTCTGTCAGTTTAGAAGGTGGCAAATATCTTACGCCTAATACGCAGTTGTCAGCCAGAATCAGTCATTCTGAAAGATTGCCTTCTCCACAAGAGTTATTTTCTAATGGCGCCCATCTTGCAACCAATACTTGGGAGCGTGGCAATGGGCAATTAGAAGAAGAATCTACTGATGGCGTAGAATTCACTTTGCGTTACGACAATGGCAATCGTTTTGATAGTAGTATTTCTGTCTTTTATAACGACAGCGCAAATTATATTTATGCAAAAACTCAAGACATTGCTACTGAAGGAGAGTCTGCAGATTTTCGTTTAGTGGATTATGTCCAAAGCGATGCCAAGCATTATGGTGGTGAAATTCAATCACGCTATTATCTTAATGACAATATTAGTATTGGCAGCTTTGCCGATATTGCACTCATCACGCTAGATGATAGAAGCCTTACACGGAAATACGCGCCAAGATTGGTAGCGCCTCGTATTGGTGGTGATATTACCTCTCAATTTGGTCAATTTGACTTGGTGCTGTCTGGGTATCATCGTTTTGAGCAAGATCACATTGCTGATTTTGAAACCAATACACCGAGCTACAACATGGTTGATGCCAAGCTTGTCTATCACAGTTCGAGCGCTCATGATTACACCGCTTTTTTTCAAGTCGAAAATATTCTAAACGAGCTTGCCTATAATCATGCCTCTTATTTGGCTGAACAAGTACCAATGCCAGAGCGCTCTTTCAATGCGGGTATCACCTATAACTTCTAACAGCCTACTCTCTTTTCATTAGTCACCAGTAACTAGCAATCCGTAATCAATTGTCATAAGCCTCATAACTTATGACTGGAGTCCTTTATGAATCAAATAAATGCTTTGAGCCGTGCCATCACGCTCGCCTTCTCTTCTTTAATCGCCGTTTCAGCACTTAGCGGCTGCGGGTCATCAGATGATAGGAAAACATCAATCATAGATTCAGAACATGACCACGACCATGGAGACGATCATGACCATGATGATGAATCTGCTGTCAGCACTGAAATGGAACAAGGTCGTTTATTTATCACTGCAAAAGATGGCAGTCAAGCTTACATTTATAGCCTTGCTCAAGATAAAGTGATACAAACCTTACCTTTGACAGGTCAAGCCGATGCCGTACAAAGTAGTCCAGATGGTCATTACGCCGTCGTCATGGATCGTACTAACAACACGGTCAATTTTTATCATAGTGGGCTTGAGATTGAAAATCATGGCGATCATGATCACCCATATGCTCGTGATACGGCAAAAATGCCATTACAGCTCAACTATACCCGTCCTGTACATTTTCAAACGTTTGGTGAGCAAGCTGGATTATTTTTTGATGGTTTGGGTGCCACAGGCAACCCCATAGAAAACCCTGTAAAAGAAGCTGGATTTGTACTCGTAACAGATACCGGTATTGCCGATGGTACACTGCCTTATCAAAAGCTTAATACCAGCATGCACGGTACAGCGGAACCTAGAGGCAATTATGTGATTGCCTCGCAGCGTTATCAGACAACTGGTAGCTCACTGGCTGATACGCTCTCTGTATTTGAACAGCATGGTGATCACTATCATATAAGCCAAACCTTTGAGACAAAATGCATGGGGTTGCATGGCAGTGGCAGCGTCACAGATTACAGTGTCTTTGCTTGTAGCGATGGCGTTTTAAGCGTCAAACAAACCGGAGACACATTCAGCGCCGAAAAAATTTCCTATCCCAGCAGCCTAACCAATATTCAATGTGATGGTACAAGCAGTAGTCCTGCTCGAATTGGCTCATTCATCACTAACCACCATCATAACTATGCCATTGGCAGCGCTTGCGGTCAGCCTTACCGTGTTGATCCTATCAGTAAAAACATGACACCGATTGTCTGGACAACAGACAGCCGTCGCCGTGTTGTCAGCTATGATTTTGATGCCCACGGAGAGCATTTAATGCTACTCGATGATACTGGCAAGTTATACATACTGGATGTCGCACAAAATTATAAGCAAACTGCCGTATTAAATGTTTTCCCTAATGGCATCGAAGGCAAAGCGGTTCCCTCATTTATTGTTAACCCAAACACGAAAATGGTTTATATGATGGATGACTCAAACCAGCAAATCATCGAAATTGATGCTGAAGATGGTGAAATCGAGTCAAAAATAACACTGAATTTCACACCCTCTCATGTGACTTGGTTTGGTGTGAAAGCTGGGCATGATGATGAACATAGCCATTAGCGCTTAGCACCTCATCTAATAAAGATAGTTTAATGACTGCTGACAGTAATTGGCTATTAAATATATTTATAAACGCTAGTATTCAAGATAACCCTTAATCCGACGCTTCTTAAATTCCGAAGCATCCGATTAAAGCGCTCGATGATCTTGAATTCTTCTATAGGCATATCTTAAACAACTGGGCTAGTAGGATTTACTACATTAGTTATAGTCTGCTATAACATCATATTACCCCAGTTTATAATTATAAAAAAACCAATGAAACCGCTACGATATTTTCATAGCAGTTTCATTGGTTATACGGTCTTTAACGCTAAAAATTATTTACTGAATACTTTCATACGTTCATCAATTGGCTGAAACGCTTTATCGCCTGCTGGCTGCTCAATAGCGCCGAACACCATTTGCGCATTTAATTCCCAATCATCAGCGATGTCCCAAGCATCGGCAACTCTCTGATCGATGACAGGATTATAATGCTGCAAGTTAGCACCGATATCTAAACTCGCCAATGCCGTCCAAATTACATATTGATGCATCGCGCTGGTTTGATGTGCCCAGATTGGGAATTTATCCGCATATAAAGAGGCGGCTTCTTGCATGTTTCTCACGACGCCTTTGTCCTCGAAAAACAATACTGTACCCGCACCCGCTCTAAAGCCTGCAATTTTATCTTTAGTACCTTGGAACTTCTCGTCATCGCCAACAATCACTTTGAGTGTCTCTTCAGTAATATCCCATAATTTTTCATGATCTTCACCGAATAACACCACGATACGCGTCGATTGTGAGTTAAAAGCGGATGGCGTATGCAAAACCGCATGCTCAACTAACTTAACGATTTCGTCATTTGATACTGGCAATTGATTGCTCAATGCATAGATAGAACGGCGCTTTTCTGCCAATTGTTGTAAGTCTTTTAGGTTTGACATTGTTTTCTCCAGTGATTATTGATGAGTTTACGTGATTAAGAACTAAGTTATAAATTTAAATACTAACCAACCTTTAACCTTTAAAACCTTGAAGTAATTCAGGTGCTGGCAAACGTTTCATATCAGAGTCGACATTACCGAAACGCTCATGACCATTATTCCAGTCGATGATGGATTGCTCAATCTCTGCTTTATTGTCAGCAACAAAATTCCACCAGAGTAGGACTTGGTTATTTAATGGTTCACCGCCGATAAACATCACACGTGTGCCTTTTTTAGCAACCAATTTAATGCTTTCGTTATTAGCAACATCACTATCGTGGAAACGAAAGAGTTGATCCTGCTTACATACCTTTCCTTCAGATTCTATCTCACCCTCTGAGACTAAGATGCCGTATTCAAAGCTTGGTTCTAAAGTGAGCGTCACCTCGCCATCCTCGGTAAAGTACACGTCGATACCGACCAGCTTGGAGTATTGGATAGTAGGCGCTTCAAAGTGCTGACCTGACACATTGGTATAGCTACCGGTGGTCAGAATCATCTCAACACTATCTTCCGTCCACGTTGGTAGCTCTGGATAATGATGAAAACCGCGCTCAATCTCTTGATCCGTTGGTAGTGCAATCCAGAGCTGTACCATGCTGATAGCACGCGCCGCATCCGACGAACCACCAGTGTCTGGAAACACGCTTTGTTCCGTATGACTGATGCCTTGGCTTAGACCCGTACCGGCTGTCATGACGTTGACTTGGTTCTTAGTAATGACTTGCTCGTTACCTAAGCTATCTTTATGCAGTACTTCGCCATTTAACATCCAGCTAAAAGTTTGCAGATTGGTGTGCGGATGACGACCCACTTGCATGCCTAATTCATCTTCACCAAAGTCAGCAGGACCAGCGTGATCTAAAAAGCACCAGGCTCCGATAGGTTTTTTGCCAGTGTTAGGTAGCAGACGAGCAATAGGAATACCGCCAACATCGGCCATTCTTGGCTCTAGGGTTTGAATACTCATCATTCACCTCTTATTATAGATAGTTATAGATTCTTGAATACATGATTATGAATTACTACTATTTTTTGTATCAATTAATACATAGGTACTTCCATTAGCAATACTCTAGCGTCCTCATCAGCATCCATCGTGAAGCTTTTGGTGTCTGAGATACCAAGACCATCTCGAGTATCAAGTACGTTACCGTTGATAGTCACTTTACCCTCTAGTACCAAGACATAAACACCGTTATTGACATCTTTTAAATCATAAGTCTGAGTCACGCCTTTGTCAAAATGACCCATATGGAACCAAGCGTTTTGGTGAATCCAAACCCCAGCGTCGTCCGCGTTTGGCGAGAGCACTTGGTTAAACTCATTAGCTTTCATGTGCTCATCCATACGTACTTGCTGATAGCGCGGCGTCACACCCATTTTATTGGGAATCACCCAAATTTGTAAAAACTTGACAGGTTCATTGGCATCGCCATTCATCTCACTATGAGTAATACCCGTACCCGCTGACATGACCTGAATCTCACCCGTTTCGATGATACCTTCGTTACCGATATTATCGCCATGAGCTAGCTTCCCACTTAGAGGAATACTGATAATTTCCATATCGCGGTGTGAGTGTTTGCCGAAACCTTGACCACCAATAACAAAGTCATCATTGATGACCCGTAGCGCGCCAAAACCCATACGCTCTGGATTATGATAATTGGCAAAGCTAAAAGTATGACGGCTTTTGAGCCAGCCATGATTAGCATCGCCACGAGAATCTGCTGCATGATAGATCGTTTTCATAAGTTATCCTTTATTTTTAATTGGCTTGTTTAAGCTATGGTCCTATTATAATTGTTGAGCAGATATAGATAAACAATGATTATTGCAAATAACTATTCTTATTTATAGAACAATAGGTGCTTAGAATTAACGTAATATAATAGTCACGCCATCATTCGCGCCACCCGTTAGTACCAATAAACGGGTGCAAAAAATATTAACGATAAGGAGAGGTAAACCATGTCAAATCTACATACATTGAATAATGAAGTTATCGACAACAAAGCTCAAAAACGTTTCGAAATTCATATCGATGATCAAGTTGCGTTTGAAGAGTATGAGTTTTTTACCACATCCACAGGTGAGGAAGGTATTGAGTATAAGCACACATTCGTACCTGAGTCGCTCAGTGGTCGTGGTATTGCTGGTTACTTAGTTAAGGTTATCTTAGATTGTGCAGCCGTTAGAAAACTGCGCGTTAAACCAACCTGTCCTTATGTGAAATCCTATATTGATAAGCATCTACAATACCAAGACAATTCGGTGTTTCATGGTGCGAAAGCCTAAGAAAATATGAACCAAAAAAAAGCCATGACAAATCATCATGGCTTTTTACGATTAATGGCATTACTCAATAATGGTAAAACTTTTATTAGCTAATATGCTGTAAGAACTCTGGATTACGCGCTAGTAGTGATAGGTACAGCACAGGAATGACAAACAAACCGACTGCCCAATAACTGAGATTGACGTACAGCACCGCCCCAAGGAGCGCGCCAATCACAAAGCTGATAACCAATGCCGCGCTATGCCCCAATTTTTTGGCATTATCAGCGCTACGGTTGGCAATATAATCTGACAGACCAATGCCCAATTGGGTCGTATTACCCGTCATTAATACCGTAGGACTCATATGTTTGATGACTGTTTTACTAGCCGTATTACGAATAGCAAGTGCCGTTAAGCCCAAACCACCAGTAATGGCGACCGATATATCGCCTGCTTCAGTGAAAGGTTGAAAGGACAATCCTGCTATCATAAATGCGCTCAAAAATAGCGCTTCTGCTAAAAACAAATGACTGAGTACTAACGTTTGCTTTCGGCTTTTATCAATGTATATTTTGGTAATAACCACCGTTATTATAAAAAGTGGCACCGATGCCAGCTTGATCCACAAGCCATCTTCACCTTTAACCAAACCGCTACCAGCCAGTACTAAGTTACCCGTGACATGAGCGGTAAAAAAGCCAAATAAAGTGATAAAGCCAATGGTATCAATCGCCCCACCAACTATCGTTAATAGTATAGGCGCTTGATAGCGTTGCCAAAAGCTTGGTGTCTTACGATCTAGAGTATTGTTATCAGCGACAGCTTTAGGCACTGGTATGTCCTGCAAAATCCACGAAATCAGTCACAAAGCGCTGTAAGAATTTCTGTGTGCGCGGGCTAACACTGCCATCGTCATTTAAGCTGTCAGTTGCACGACTTAAATGAATTTCAGGATCAATCATCATTTGTGCCGACAGCATTTGCAGGCTTTTTCTGAAATCAAGGCCACTATTGATACCGCCAAAACTGCCTGGCGAGGCCGTCACTACCGCAACTTTTTTATGGGTCCAAACGCTTTCTTTATACGGACGAGAGCCGATATCGATGACGTTTTTTAGGGCAGCAGGCATGGTTCGATTATGCTCTGGCGTGACAATCAATACCCCATCGGCGTTCTTAAGCTGTTTACGGACACGCTCATAGCTGTCAATGGTCGTGTCATCATAATCTTGATTATAAACAGGCAAATCGGAAATGTGTACTTCTTCTATCACTACGTTCTCAGGCATTTGCGATACCATAAGCTCTGCAAATTTACGATTGATAGATTCTTTTCGCAAGCTGCCAATAATTAAGGCGATGTTTAGGGATGCGCTCATAGCGGCTCCTTGATTATGATGATAAGACGATATTTTCTACGCCATTTACTCTACTATATTCTGCGATGATTACTGTTATCAATTGAATAAGCACCTGCTCCATGAGCAAATATCATCAAGAAACCACCCGCCATCGCAATGTTTTTCATGAAAGGGTTCATCTGTGATTCATCTATCCAGAATTGATGAAAAAGCAGCGCTGAGACTACGCTAAAACCAGCCATTAAAATCGCTACTAAGCGCGCTTTGAAACCAAAGAGAATAGCAAGGCCGCCGAAAAGTTCAACAGCAATAACCAAAGGCAATAGCATCCCAGGCACACCCATTGCTTCCATATAACCTTGAGTAGCGGCATAACCGGTAATTTTGGTAAAGCCTGAAAAGATAAAAATCATTGATAAAAACAGGCGTCCGATAGGAGCGCTTAGCTCTTGTAGTTTATCCATGGGTTTTCTCCAGTAATAGAATGTTTTTTAAGCTTTTATTTGATTATGTGACAGGACTATTGTATTCGTTGCTTATAACTAGATAAACCGTGATAATTACAAATGTAAGTTCTTATTTAAAGAACAATTAAGAGGTGGTTTACATGGGACAATTAGAAGATATGGCAATGTTTGTGCGTATTGTCGAAGCAGGTAGTATTACCAAGGCTGCCGAGCAACTGAACATCGCAAAATCTGCGGTAAGCCGGCGTTTAAAGGAGTTAGAGACGCGCTTGGGCAGTCAACTGATTAGCCGAACCACGCGTCAATCAAACTTAACCCAAGCTGGTGAACAGTATTATCAAAAGGTGCACCATATACTCAGCGAAGTGGATGCGCTGAATGAAGAGACGAGTGGTACTCCGACGCGTATCGAAGGGACATTAAAGATGACAGCACCATTGTCCTTTGGTTTGATGCATTTAAACGATGTTATTGATGAATACGCCAATCAGCATCCTGAGTTAAAGTTTGAGCTGGATTTTTCTGATCGGCATACTGATTTGATTGAGGAAGGGTTTGAGTTAGCGATTCGTATTAGAGAGTTGCAAGATTACAGTTATCAAGCCAAACGTCTAGCACTGATTCGTTATGCGTTATGCGCCAGTCCCGAATATTTAGAGAGTATGGGTACGCCAAAGACTTTTGACGATCTGTCAGAACATGAGTTTTTACAATATGGTATGAGCAAATCTAGCACGATAGAACTGATAGATGAGCAAGGTAAGAAGCATCAAGTCGCCGTAAACGGTAAAATAAAAGCCAATAATGGGGACTTTTTGCGGGAGATGGCAGTCAAAGGTCATGGCATTGCTTTTCTGCCAACTTTTATTACGTATCAAGCCTTAATTAGCGGTGAGCTTGTGCCTATCCTGCAGCAATATCAATTACCCACTTTAAATGCTTATGCGGTCTATCCTAAAAATCGATTTTTATCGCAACGTTGTCGTTATTTGATTGATTTTATCGCTGAACGTTTTGGCGATAATCCGTACTGGGATAATTTTTGATAAACACTTACGGCTCAACACTTAACGGACAAGCTTAAATGATCACTATACCTACCATTAATACAATAAGCGCCCGCGATCCCACTGAGCCATATCGACCCTCAACTACGCTAGAGTTATTATTTGATTTAGTTTATGTCATTGCCGTTTCAGCAGCCGCAAGCGGCCTTTACCAGCGCTTGCTTGCGCATGACTTTTTAGGGTTTTTGACCTTTATCATCGCCTTCTTTATTTTATGGAATGCTTGGACGAGCTTCACATGGTTTGCTTCCGGCTACGATCCTGATGATTGGTACTATCGTCTCTCAGTATTGCTGCAAATGTTTGGCTCATTAATGATTGCAGCCAACATCAATCAGTTTTTCGAGCAAGGATTGACATGGATAGGAGTCACTGGTTACGCGATCATGCGATTGGCCAGTTGTAGCCAGTGGTGGCGTGTTTATCAGCAAGTTAAAGGTCACAAACGGGTGGCTGGTCGCAGTATTATTGGCTTATTAACGCTACAAAGTGTTTGGATACTTTGGTTATTTCTACCTGCTTCGATACAAACGCCTGCGTTATTTTTATTTATAGCCGCTGAATTACTGATGCCAATTTGGGCGCGTGCAGCACAGAACATCAATTGGCATCCTCATCATATGGCTGAACGTTATGGCCTGTTGACCATTATTGTTTTAGGCGAAGGCGTGCTAGGAGTTAGTAATAGCATTCGAACCTTTTTAGTCAACTCCGAGTCTGCTGCTAGCGCTATTATATTATTAGGTTCAAGCCTTGTGGCATTGGTTTTTGCCTTATGGTGGCTCTATTTTACGATCCCGTTTGGTACTATTTTGGACAATGAGCGTCGTCGTTATGATTTATTCTTATTTGGCTATGGGCACTTTTTTGTTTTCGCTACGCTTGCAGCGTTAGGCAGCGCGCTTAATTTAGTGACCGATGCTTGGGCAAATACTCTAAATAGTACGGTCACTCAGCCTTATGCTATGGGATTATTGATGATCATGCTATTTGGCTTTTTAGTAACCCTAACCTTACTTCGAGCCTTAATGTGCCGCAAATCAAGTCACAATATGACGGCTCTTATTCTTGCCACCTTTATTATTTTGCTGAGCTATATCACAGTAGCGCAAGGGCTATCGATTACTTATGGTATTTGGCTAAGCCTGCTCGCGCCTATAATAATGACGTGGTACTTTCATCAAGATAACAAGCAATGGCAAGCCTAAGCTCTAATTTAATATTGCACGATAACAATGACTTGCAGAAAAACTCTAGTTTGCATTATCATAATTTTTTTTAATTATTTGACTTCCAACCTAATATTTATCTATAAGGATTATTATGAAAAACTAATGGCTGCGGCTCCTATTGTGCTACTAACGCACCTATGACTAGCACTGATCAAACAACTATTATGTCCTGTCAGGATAATGGTCAAATTGCCAATCTAAATGTGACGTTGCCTAAAGTGGGTATAAATAATAAAAAACTCACCTTGAATCAAGCAGTTTCAGCTTCTGGTGCTCGTTATGTTAATAGCACTGACCCTTAGATGAGCTATGATTGGCACACCAAAGCAAACTATGGTGTCATGAACGTAAACATGGCAAACGGTCAGACATATAGTGTCAACTGTAAAATATAAGTATTGATATTAGTGCTATAGTCAGTCCACAATAAAATTAGTACAGCCCATATCATGAAACAGTTTAGACAGATCGTTCTCCATCCAGCTTTGGCGTAGAAACTTTGCTTGTGCCCATTTTTTCTCGATGGGATTTAAATCAGGGCTGTAAGGTGGCAACCATAGAATACGATGGCCATTTCTGTTTAGTAGCTTTTGAATGCATTTGCTTTTATGAAATCTAGCATTATCCATAATAATCACGCATTTAGTCTTAAGGCTTGGGATAAGCGTGTGTTTGCACCAGTGATAAAATATATTGCTATTGATATTCTGCTCAAAGTAATCAAGCGCAAACAGCATTTTTTCATAGAGCGTACCAATAATATTAGTACGCTTTCTTGCTTGCCAGTTATAGCGATCAATACAAGTTTTACCAATAGGTGCATATCCGTAAGGTCTTATGCTTACAGCCTCAAAGCCACTTTAATCCATATGAATAATGGGGAAGCCTTACTGCGTAAAGCTATCAAGCTTATTCTGATATATCGCACTTTTTATTGGACAAGTTTTTGGATGCTCTAAGGTCTTTTTTTGACTGATTCCAAGACGCTTTAAAGCAGTGTGCATACCTGTCTTACTACCGTTAAAGCGCCTAGCCCGTTCATACAGATAATCATCAGGATATTATTCAACGTCTTTTAAAGAGTGCTTCATTCGGTATTTTAGTTGGTGGTTTATCCCTAGTTTTTTTGAGAGCCAACTTCTGTGCCAGCTACGAATGGTGATGGTACTCAGGTGATAGCCGCTTCTCTTATCGTCATGCTTTTTTTAATGCTATGCATTACTTGCTTGCGAAATTCGATTCAGTAATACATCGTTCCTCTAATTAAATAAAGTTGTTATAAACACTGTATCAGTTTTACATATTATTAATTGCATAATCCCTTTTCAAATAATCTGAATGAGTCGACCACTACTTTGATAAACCGCTAAATAATATTAATCTCATAACTGAATTTTTCTGCCAGTCCATATGATTCTCTATATTCGATAGGATCGCCTTCTAGATTCTTCGCAATGCGGCATACCTTAACTAAGTTTTCTTGCTTATTGTTGCCCAGATAATCATCACTGTGATCGGTTATAAAATACAGCGTCTCTACAGCAGACGATACGAATTGACCACACTTTGTATAGTAAAACGGATAGAGAAGATTCTCGAAATCTTCAGGATTTAGGGTTACAAAGGCTTGGAAGCGACTCTTAGGTAACCAAATCTTTTCACTTAACAAGACTCTGTCTTCAACCATACGCGTACGTTCTATATAAATGAGCGCTTTGTTTTTACCTATATTTAGTTTTTTATTAATGTCATCAATACCGTCTACAACCATGATTTTTTTAATTATGCCCGTCGGTGTGACATAGCGGGCATCTTTATCACGAAACTTAAAAAACCTTAATAATGAGCTTGCAAAATCTGGACGTTTTAAGAAGGTGCCTTTGCCTTGCTGCTTTATTAACACCCCATCTTCTACCAATTTTTCGACAGCTTTTCGGACAGTTCCTACAGATACTTCATACTTATCTGCAAATTCCTGTTCCGTCGGTAAGGGCGTGTTTTCATCCCACTTACTCTCTGTCAGTAACGTCTGTATATGCCATCGCACTTGCTCATAACGTGGCATTTTAAATTCTTTGAAATTATTTAGCATTTTTTTCACCACAGTGGAAAGGTTTTTATTAACTGTTTCAATCTCGTCAAGCACTGCTATTGCTGTAAAACTACGTTATCCCTGATCAATTTCTCTTAAGCTTTCAGCGCATTCGATAGGTATCACATTAATATTAAAGCATTATTATATTTTTATGATTAATCTTTCCTAATTAATGCCAAATTTTTTGCTATCATTCCACTCAATGATACGCTTTTAAAGCTCAGATGAGCTTCTGATATAAAAAGCTATCCGTCAATATTAGCGCAATGCTCTTTACTCTGTAAAAACTGCTATGGTTTTTTATAGAACTCATACAGTTAAGGTCAAGGAGTAGCCGTGACTTTTTATATTCTCGCCGCCATCGTGATATGTATCATTTTGGGCTATACCACTAAGATTAATATTGGCCTATTTGCTATTGCATTTTCATATCTGATCGGTTGTTTCGGTATGGGGATGAAGGCACATGAAATTGTTGAGCTATGGCCTCTCAAAATTTTCTTTGTTATTTTTGCAGTGACGCTTTTCTATAACTTTCCCCTAGCTAACGGTGCTTTAGAGAAGCTATCTAATCATTTAATCTATAAGTGCCGTCACTTTCCCGCATTCTTACCTTTGGTTATTTTCCTTGTTGCCACGATTATTGCAGGCCTAGGAGCCGGCTATTACACCGTCTTAGCGACGATGGCACCAATGATCCTGCTGTTGTCTAAACGCACTAACTTGAATCTTGTCATTGCTACTTTATCGGTGAACTATGGTGCCTTAGCGGGTGCTAACTTTATCACCTCACAAAGCGGTGTTATTTTTAGAGAGCTGATGCGCGGCGCAGGCGTCGCAAATGACAATACCTTTACTTATGTGTTAGGGGTGTTCGCTGTCACTTTTATAATGCCTATGATTGTATTGGGTGCTTATAGCTTTATCAATGCCAAGAACAGCAAAATAGCGATTCAGACGACCATACCAGAGCCCTTTGACAGTAAGCAAAAACAGTCTCTTGTACTGATCTTTATTATGATGGCTATTGTACTTATCGTGCCCATTTTAAATCTACTCATGCCACAAGTATCAGCGATTAAGTTTTTGAACGCTCGGATTGACATTGGTTTTATCGCCATATTTTTTGCTTTAGTGAGCTTATTTTTAAAATTAGGCGATGAAAAAGCAGTGATTGCTCTAATACCTTGGAATACCCTCATTATGATTTGTGGTGTTGGTATGTTAATCAGTCTCGGAGTAGAAATAGGCGTTATTTATGAGCTGACAGAATGGCTAAGTACCAATGTACCTATCTGGATGATACCGATTTTAGTCTTTGTTATTAGCGCCATTATGTCAATATTTGCTAGTACGCTCGGGGTAGTCGCCCCTACTTTATTTCCTATGGTCCTGCCCCTAGCAGTTGCCTCTGGACTGAGCCCTTTATTACTATTTACCTGTATTGTTGTGGGGGCGCAAAGCTCATCACTCTCGCCTTTCTCATCAGGAGGTAGTCTGATGTTAGGCGCTTCTCAAGTCGTTATAAACAAAGACAAGCTTTTTAATGCGCTACTATTCAAGGCAGTGCCCTTAGATATTGGTATCGGAATACTCGCAATTTTACTTATCCAGCTGATATTTTAACTTCTCATAGGTAAAATATACCGTGATTTTTTAATATTTTTAAATATGCTTACTATATTTTGATCCCAATATATCTATTTTTCTCACTAAATTCACAACTTCTTAAATCGTTGTCATAGCCTCGTAATGGTACTGATATCAACGTTATTTTTAGGATGTCTCAATAATCTTCGCCATCACCAAATCATCTTATCTATTTGTTTTAATTAATTTAAATATTTTTTTCGAAGAAATCAATATCATTTATTCATCCTGCATATTGCTATAACAGGAGACCTTATGCCGCCTTCAATTTAATATATTACTATAAAATTCATACATACATACATATGTTTCTTGTTATTTTTAAAATATTCTGTTACTTTTGCATAGTAATGAAAAGCATACGTTTATGAAGTTAATGAGACACATTAATCGAATGCTACCTTCACCTGTAATAACTTTATATTTTGGCCAAAATTCTATTGAATTTTTACTGTAAAAATACACACAAGGAGTGTCGTGTGAAAAAACTATCCTATCTGGCTCTTGGCCTGTCTGTCCTATCTTTGACTGCTTGTAACAATGCAAACGAAACTGCCAGTACAGATGCGACTGCCGCAGATGGCTCAACTGAGCTTACTGCCCCTTCACGTCCAGAATGTATTGCGCCTGCCAAACCAGGTGGTGGTTTTGACTTGACGTGTAAGCTTGCTCAAGCTGGCTTAAGAGATACTGGTATCTTAAAAGATCCTATGCGCGTCACCTATATGCCAGGCGGCGTCGGCGCTGTTGCTTATAACAAAATCGTTGCCAATGATCGGGATAATGGCGATGCCATTATTGCCTTCTCTACCGGCTCTATTCTTAATTTGTCGCAAGGTAAATTTGGTAAATTCACTGAAAAAGACGTGAAATGGCTAGCTGGTGTTGGTACTGATTATGGCGCTATTGCAGTCAATGCAGACTCTCCTATTAAAGATCTAGCTGGGTTAGTTGCTGAGCTCAAAAAAGATCCAAAAGCGATCAGCTTTGGTGCTGGCGGTAGTGTTGGTGGTCAAGATTGGATGCAAACCGCTATTTTAGCTAAAGCCGTTGGTGTTAAGCCTAGTGACATGACTTATGTTGCCATGGAAGGCGGCGGCGAGGCGATCACAGCAGTGATGGGCAATCATATTACTGTTGTTAGTGCCGGTATTGCTGAGATTATGCCGCAAGCCAATGCAGGTAAATTACGTGTATTAGCAGTATTTGCAGATGAAAGATTGGGCGGGACGATGACCGATATTCCTACTGCGAAAGAGCAAGGTTATGATGTGACGTGGCCAGTAGTTCGTGGTTACTACATGGGTCCAGACGTAAGCCCTAGTGCTTATAACTGGTGGAAAGAGGCTTTCGATAAGATGCTTGTTGATCCGAAATTCGCTGAGATACGTGAGCAACAAGAATTGCTGCCTTTCTCTATGACTGGCGATGAGCTACAAGCCTACGTTTATAAACGTACGGGCGAACTACGCGAGTTATCTGCTGAATATGGTCTTGTTGAAGCAGCACCAACCAAATAGTTACGTTGAGATTTAATAACCTTTAGCAATTGAATATCAAATATTTTGGTATTTCTCAAAGGGCTGGCAGGATATCTATCTGTCAGCCTTTTGCTCCAAAATTCAAGGAATGCTCCTTATGACAATGGAACGTTTGTTTTCCGGGCTGATGGCACTGGTCAGTATATTCTTAATATACTTAGCCATTGGTTATGTTGCCCCTATTGCTTATGACCCAATTGGTCCTCGTCCTTACCCTATTTTAATCTTTTCCCTGCTTGCCTTTGGCTGCTTAGTCGTTGCTTTTCGTCCCGCCAGTTTTACTAAAGCGATTGAATTGGGTTTAAATAAAACGATCATCCGTAATCTTATTTTATGTGCGCTTGCCTTATTGGTCTATGGTCTCATTTTTGAAGTATTGGGCTTTATTCTTGCCACTATTCTGATGTCTTTCGCCGTAGGTTTACTGTTTGCAGGTAATCCTCTAAAGAGTTTTATCTTTTCAGTGTTAATCAGTATTGGCTTATATGTCTTATTTGACCTATTTTTAGATGTCAAATTACCACTCGGATTGTTGTCAGGGATAATAGGATAGCCAATATGGATACTTTTGATTTTTTGATGCATGGCTTTGCTGTTGCATCTACCCCCCAAAACTTACTGCTGGCACTCATCGGCGCTTTTTTAGGTACGATTGTGGGCATGTTGCCGGGTCTTGGCCCGATTAATGGTGTAGCGATATTACTGCCATTCGCTTTTGCGCTTGGTTTACCGCCTGAGAGTGCGCTCATTTTGCTAGCAGCCGTTTATCTTGGCTGTGAATATGGTGGTCGTATTTCTGCCATTCTTATTAACGTACCCGGTGATGCTGGCGCCATTATGACGACTTTGGATGGCTATCCATTGGCAAAACAAGGCAAGGCTGGTATTGCACTGTCTTTATCTGCTGTCAGCTCTTTCGTCGGTGCCACTATCGCGACAATCGGTGTGGTGCTATTTGCGCCGTTATTAGCCAAATGGGCAATCTCATTTGGACCTGCTGAATACTTTGTACTGATGGTATTTGCTATTACCTGCCTCAGTGGTTTGGTAGGTGATCAGCCAGTTAAAACGGGTATTGCCGCGTTGATTGGTCTTGGTCTAGCAACTGTTGGGGTTGATGCTGTTACTGGTATTTACCGCTTTACCTTTGATTCGGTTAATCTGTCTGATGGCATTCAATTTACCACCATTGTTATTGGTTTCTTTAGTGTGAGTGAAATTCTAATCTTGCTCGAAAAAACAACGACTGGACACAAGGTTATTGAACAAGGTAAGCGCAGTTTATTAAACTTTAAAGAGTTTACTTTTGCTTTTGGAGCCATGCTACGTAGTGGTCTAATGGGCTTTGTCGTTGGTATCTTACCAGGTGCAGGCGCAACGATTGCCAGTGCAATGACTTATGCTAGTGAACGTAAAATCGCTGGTGATACTGGAACCTTTGGTGATGGTGATCTTCGCGGTGTTGCATCGCCAGAAGCAGCTAATAATGCCTCAGCTTGCGGCTCATTTGTGCCAATGTTGACGCTAGGTGTGCCAGGTTCTGGTACGACAGCAGTCATGATGGGTGCGTTGACGTTATATAACATTACACCGGGTCCACAGTTATTTACTGAGCAGCCAGATATCGTATGGGGTCTGATTGCCTCATTATTTATCTGTAACGTGATTTTGCTAATCATGAACATCCCTTTGGTAGGTTTGTTCGCCAAACTGCTTGATGTACCAAACTACATCTTGATACCAGCCATTGCTGCGGTCAGTTTCGTTGGCGTATATTCTATCCATAGCACGACTTTTGACTTGGTCTTTATGGTGGCACTTGGTGTATTTGGTTACTTTTTACGTAAACTAAATTTTCCATTATCAGCGCTTATTTTGGGCTATGTATTGGGTGAGCTCATGGAGTCTAACTTAAGACGAGCCCTATCTATCTCTCAAGGTGAGCTTAGTATCTTATGGAGCAGCCCTATTACAGTAGTGCTATGGTTGTTGGCTATTTTGATGGTATTTATGCCAGTTATACGTAGTATCTACCGTAGAAAATTTAAGCCTGCTATTTAAGTTTTAGTTACTCTGTTCTCAAAATACTCTCCGGTGGTGGTTATACTCTATGTATGACCACCATTTTTTTAGGAAATAGTTACACCCGATACTTTTAATGAACGCGTTGAAATTGCTAGAGGAATGAAAATGCTACTCTAATAAAACCTCTTATCATTTAGACAGATTTAGTTGACTACTACCACTTGATGTCACTCATGAAATAGGATTTTATAGTGCTCCTTGTTTTAGATTTACTACAATCCATCCCAAGTTGGCATTTAGTAGGCTTGTTTTTCGCTGGCATGGCCGCTTTTATTATCTCTACTATATCGGGTGGTGGCGGTGCTATGTTACTGATACCAGCCACTTCTTGGATGATAGGGACAGCGGTTGCACCACCTGTGATCAATTCGGCTACTTTGATTAGTAATACATCTCGACTATATTTATTCTGGAATGATATTGATTGGTCATTGACCAAATATTACGTACCAAGTGCCATTATAGGTGTGTGGCTAGCAGCATTTGTTTTTAGTCATTTAGATGCTGGCTGGATTCAGTTATTGGTTGGCGTGTTTTTGGTATCTACTATATTCCAATATAAGTTTGGTAAGGTAAATAAAACTTTTGATATGCCAAAAGCAGGTTTTATACCTTTGGGCTTTATGATTGCTTTCATGAGCACATTAGTGGGCGGTCTCGGCCCTATACTTAACCCTTTTTATATGAATGCTGGACTAGAAAAAGAAAACCTTATTGCTACCAAAACGGCTAATTCTTTTTTTGTAGGTATGGTACAAATCGGCAGCTATTCTTTTTTTGGTATATTCACCGTCAAGCTCTGGGTATATGGCATTGTCTTAGGATTAGGTGCCGTTATTGGCAATATCATCGGCAAACGCTTTTTGGCCGGTATGAGTATTAGTCAGTTTAGAATAATGCTACTCATGCTAATGGTTATCAGTGGCGTAATAATGATAATAAGAAACCTGAATGTGCTGTTTTAATAAGCCTTTCATTCGATGCTGTGACTATATTACAGCAAATTTACATAGGTAATCGCGGTGAGTTTACATCGCTTATCCTTACCAATTTAGCACATGCACATGATACATTTTTTGAAATGTACTCAGCTTGGTTATCCTTGACCTATGCTGTCAATCCTGTAGAAACTAGCTTGAGAGAGTCTAACTAACCAACTGGACAGTAAAATTCAAACCCCTAGCAAGTTTGTTCACAAGGCAACCTCGTAATTTGTACTACGCTTAGAAGCATCAGATTTTTCCAATATTCCCTTCTCTATCAAGTCATTGATACTTCGTAGTACTGGGTCTATAGAACACTTGGTCATCATTGCCCATTTCTTAGTACTCAGCTTGCGATAAAAATCAGTGCATAAAGTATGACCTCTGCCGTCAAATCCGTAGAAACAAAATTGGGATAATATTGATTTTAATAGGTACAAATACGATACTGGATATATTTCTAAGGTTTTGCCCTTCTCTCCCGAAATGGATATTGAATTTCCTATATAATGTGAGCCATCTCTTTGTTGATAACCCCTTTAATTTAGGCTTTTTTCTTAGTAAAAAAATGCTTCTTATCAGGTAAAACGGTGCTTTATGTTTAACGCTTCCTCAACTCGTTTAAATAAATACATCAGCGAAAGCGGTATTTGCTCCAGGCGAGACGCTGACCGCTTTGTTGAACAAGGTAATGTATACATCAATGGTAAGCGTGCTCAAGTAGGCGATCAAGTGGTTGCTGGAGATACGGTAAAAGTCAACGGGCAACTCATTGAGCCGCGAGAGGCGGATGATTTTGTGTTTATTGTCTTGAATAAACCCGTGGGTATTGTGAGCACTACAGAAGCTTCAGAAAAAGATAATATCGTTGATTTCGTTCGACATAGTACACGTATTTTTCCGATTGGACGTTTGGATAAAGACTCTCAGGGTTTAATCTTTTTGACCAGTAATGGTGATCTGGTTAATAAGGTACTTCGTGCTGGTAATAACCACGAGAAAGAATATTTAGTGACGGTGAACAAGCCGATAACAGATAGTTTTATTGAGGGTTTAGCTGGTGGCGTGCCAATGCTTGGGAAGATGACCAAGAAATGCCCGGTTACTAAGATGGCACCCACCGTGTTTAACATCACGCTAGTGCAGGGTTTAAACCGCCAAATTCGTCGTATGTGTGAGCATTTTGGCTATGAAGTGGTGAAGCTTGAGCGTACGCGGATTATGAATGTCAGTCTTAAAGGTACTCCCGTTGGAGATTGGCGTGATTTAACCGAAAAAGAGTTGTCTGTTTTACTTAAGTCCATAGAAGGTTCTTCTTCAGATGCCAGTAATCCGGGCAAGAAATCTCGTAATGCGCCACGAAAAAATGCTCGTACTGATGATTCGTCAAAGACAAAAACGTCTTCGAAATCAGCGGGGGCAGCAAAGGGCAATAAAAAACATGCCAAGGATGATGCTAGAAAACCAGCGGGTTCTAAAGGTAAAGATAGACGTCCTTTTGGTAATGGCAAGAAGGCTGTAGGCAATGGCAAACCTGCTACAAATGGTAAGCGCCCTGCAAAAGGTCGAAGTTCTAAGCGGTAGCAGTATCGCGACTATAGATTGATGGTTAATGGTTAACTAATTAAGACAGCTGATAAAAGATGCTGCACGAAAAGCCAGACAATTTCAGTTGTCTGGCTTTTTTGTTACCTGTGGATTTCCTCAACCAAATAATTTTTATTATAAAGCCAAATCATAACTAGGATGTGTCTGCACGAAGTGTAACTATCCCCTAAACTAACACAGCTCAAACGTAGAATTTCTTATAAAATACCCATAAGGAGTTTTGATATGAG